>JANOWB010000228.1:0-3604 GCA_031417695.1 Polaromonas sp. | reverse complement strand
CTTCGCGCACGGTGAGTTTGACCGGCTGCTCGGGTGTGTCCGTGCCCAGAGTTTTTTGTAAAACGCCTCTAGCGTAGTTACCGCCACGCCATCAATGGCTTGAACGACTGAGCCAGGTGTCAAGCCCGCGTCGTCTGCGGGGCTGCCTTCGCTGACTCGCATCACTTGCACCTGCCCGCCTTGGTCGCTTGACGTGACGCCTAGCCACGCCCGGTTGCTTTGTTTGCTGCTGCCTGATTGCTGTAGCTCGGCCAGGATGGGCGGGAGCAAATCAATCGGCACAAACATGTTGCCGGGCATGCGAAAGTTTTGACCTAACGCGTCCATCACAAGCAACGACCCAATGCCCATCAGCTCGCCCGCGCTGTTGAAAAGCGGTGCGCCGCTGTGGTTACCGCCACCCGAGCTGACGGGCGGGCTGGTGAACAGCGCGGCATCGAGGTGATATTCCCACGTGCCTGAAAACGCGCGGCGGCTGACCAGGCGGGTCATGCTGACGCTTGCTGCGTCGCCTTCAAGGCCCGCGCCGGTGGCGGCCATCAGCGGTGCGCCGTTTTTTAATGATTGCGCGCTGCCCAATACAACAGGCACTACGCCGCGCAGCAGGGGCGACGGCACCAACGGCTTGACCAGGCCAAAGCCGGTGGCCAGGTCGTAGGCCACGGCCGTGGCAGGCAGGGCTTTGCCGTCTTGCGTGACGACTTCTATTTGCTCGGCCTCCAGCAGCAAATAGCCGATCGTCAAAATCAGGCCGTCGCTGCCAATCACCACGCCCGAGCCGCGCCGGTTAATGCCTAATGTTTGCGTTGACCGCGCGCCATCAACCGCCGTTACGCGCACGCCAACCACTGCCGCGTGGGCTTTGGTCAGGGCGGTCATGATGGTTTTAGATTCAGCCGCAGACGCTGCTGATGTTGCTGCACCCGTACTGCGCGATGCGGTGGCTGCGTGCGCTGGGGGCGGCACTAAAAATACCAAAGGCAGTGCCCAAACTAGTGGAGCAAATAAAAGCCGTGAGAGCGGTGGCATGGTCGGTCCCCTGAACGGGCCGGGCGAGATAGACGGCACGCAGTCAGAGAATGCGCCTTTTTCAGATTTGCTGCAAGCGCGGGGGAATCAAACTTGCCAGCGGCAGCGACAGCGACAGAGCAAAAGCTGTGAAGTCACGTCAAGCCGATTCTTGCGCCGCCGCTAAACACGCCGCCAGTTGCTGCGCGCTCCCGACCTGGTTAGCCAGCAAAAGCACCAGCCGCGCGTTCAAAGCCTCAGACGCATCGCGGCTCAAGCCGGCGTGCGCGTCCAGCAGGTGTTCGTAAAAGCCATCGGCGTCTTCAAAGTTCAGCGGGTGTGCAGCGGGGGCGGGCATGCTTGCTTTCATTCGGTGTGCCCCAGCGCAGCGCTGATGCACTTCACCAGCTCGCTGTTGATCTGGCTGCCCGTGGCGGCGATGTAGGTGTCTGGCCGCAGCAGTGCCCAGCGGGTAGGCGGTGCCTTTACGATAGTTGCGCTAGTTGCCCCAGCTGCTGAGCTGCCTGTGCAAGTCCCCAGCAGGTGGCCGTTAATGTCAACCACCGATTCTTTGACCTGCGACCGATTGCGCGAAGCCACTACCTGCACGCAGCGCACCGGGGCAGCACGGCTCAAGCTGACCAGGCGTTTAACGTCTTGGGCATACACGTCACCAAACACCAGCAGCAGCAAGTTGCCGCGCGCCCACGTCAGCAGGTCAGTCAGCTCGGCGCTACCTCCATCAATCCAAGTCAACGCGACGTTTTGTGCTGGCCGCCCGCCGCTGCTGTGGCAAGCCGGCGTTTGGCTGTACACATTGGGCGACGACATGCGGCCCGTGTTGACCAGTTGCCGTGCAAACGCGTGGCGCTTGGCCAAGCTGATGGCGGCGCTGCGAAACACGCGCTCAGCACCATCAAGCGGGCGTAAAAAGCGCGCCGTGCGGTTGGTCACCAGCACGTTGTGCTTGGCCGCTTCGTGCCGCTCGGCGTGGAAGCTGTCCAGCAGCTCAGGTGCGGCGCGTCGCTGCACGACCGCGGCCAGCTTCCACGCCAGGTTATCAGCATCTTGCACGCCTGAATTACCGCCGCGCGCACCGAATGGGCTAACGACATGCGCGGCGTCGCCCACAAACAGCACGCGGCCGTGGCGCAGCTGGTCCAGGCATTCGCTGCGGTAAGCGTAGGGGCCGACCCACACAATTTCATATTCGTTGGGGTCGACTTTTCTGCCCAGTTGCCCATTAATTCGCTCTCGCACCACGTCTTCACGGCTGACTTCTTCGGGGTCGGCGTCGGGCCGCATTTGGTAGTCGATGCGCCACACGCCATCGGCCATCAGGTGCTGCCACACGGCGCGGTTTTCGTTAAACGGCGCTTCTATCCAGGTGTGGCGCTCCACCGCTGGCGGGTTTTTAAACCGCACATCGGCAATGCACCAGCGGTCGTCGCCTTTTTTGGCCGTCACGCTCACGCCGCACCAGGCCCGAAACGGGCTGCGCGCGCCGCTGCAGTCGACCACGTGCGTGGCTTCAAGCGTGTAGCTGCCGGCGGGGGTTCGCAATTGCAGCGTTGCAAAGTCGCCCGTTTGCTCGAAAGCGGTAATGCGGTGTGACCAGCGTAAATCTACGCTTGGCTTGTCTGCAGTGCCTACCTTGTTTTGGTAAATCTGCTCGACTAAAAAACCTTCAACGTAAAACTGCTGAATATTGATAAACGGCGGCTGCACGCTCACGTTGTGGGTTTGCTGGTTTTTCAAATCAAACGAGTACACCTCGTCATGGCCTGCAAAAGTGCGGCCCACTGACCACTGCACGCCCTTGGCTGCAATGCGGTCGTACAGGCCCAGGCGCTTGAAAATCTCTAGCGTTTTTTGCGCATAACAAATGCCGCGTGATGACGCGCCTTTGACGCCTACCGTGTTGTCTTCGTCCAGCAGCAGCGCTTTGACGCCGAACTGCGCCAACGCGCAAGCCAGCGTTAAACCTGCGAGCCCGCCACCAACAATCACGATGTCGTGGCGTTTGACTTCGCCTGTTTTTAATTCAGGCGGCTCTACAAACGGGTACTCGGGTAACTGGTAGCCGCTACCTTGCGAAAACTCGTAGCCGTTGTTGTGGGCGGCTTCTTGGTAGTTTGATCTGGCGTCCAGCATGATAAAAGGCCCCTAAATGGGTATATAAAATGAGTTTTAACCAATAAATACGGGCGCGAGCAGCTACTAATTAAATAGCATTAATCAGCTGCTGCTGCCACTGCTCGCTCAGCGCGCCACTGCTTTTTGCGCTCAGTCCACGCCGCCAGCGTGGCGTGCACGGTGGCGCTTTCTTTTTGCATGTGCACGTCGTCAGCCAGTTGCGCGGTGAGCTCCAGGCGCACGCCGTTGGGGTCAAAAAAATAAATGCTTTTAAAAATGTGGTGGTCAGTCACGCCCAGCACTTCAATGCCTTCAGCTTCGAGCCGCGCCTTCATGGCCTGCAATTCAGGCACGGTGTTGACGCGAAACGAAATGTGGTTGACCCACAGCGGCGTATTGGGCGAGGGCAGGGCGGCCACGTCGTCACCCAAATCAAAAAACGCGATGAATGAGCCATCCT
>JANOWB010000227.1:0-9512 GCA_031417695.1 Polaromonas sp. | reverse complement strand
GGAAATTATTAGAAGACGTAACCCTCAGCCCTGCAATGGGTTATTACCTCAACACCAAAGGTAATCAAAAAGAGGACAACAAAGGCCGTGTACCTGATGAAAATTATTCTCGAGAAGTAATGCAGTTGTTCACCATAGGTTTGTATAAGTTAAATCAGGACGGTACTGAGCAAACGGATAGCAGTGGAAAGAAGCTGGAAAGCTATACGCAAGATGATGTGACCAATCTAGCCCGCGTTTTCACGGGCTATGATTTTGATACCTCTGACGGTGTGAAGGTCCAGGTACTTCGCCAAGACGGAAGCCCTGAGTCATACACCGTGGAAAGTAAGGCTTTTACCCAAAAGCCAATGGCTCTAAACCCTGCGAAACATTCCAACGTTGCGGTTAATTTTTTGAATACCTCCATACCCAACACAGATGGCAAAGTCGCGCTCACAAAAGCCCTTGACACTTTATTTAATCATCCGAATGTACCGCCGTTTTTTGCTAAACAGATGATCCAGCGTCTAATAACGAGCAACCCAAGTAAAGGATACGTAGCCAGAGTAGCCGCAGCCTTTAAAAATAATGGAGCCGGTGTGCGTGGTGATTTGCAAGCGGTCTGGGTTGCTATTTTGCTAGATGACGAGGCACGCAGTGCGGCATCTCTAGTGAGTCCGACCTTTGGAAAACTGCGTGAACCTATGCTGCGATTTGTCCAATGGGGACGTAGTTTTGGTCTAACTTCGCAGGGTAACTCGTGGAAGATTTTCGATACAGCTGACGCTGCGAACCAGTTAGGCCAAAGCCCGCTCCGGTCACCATCAGTGTTTAACTTTTTCAGACCAGGCTTTGTTCCGCCTGGTACCGAATTGGCCAAAACACAAACTCCAGCACCCGAGTTTCAACTGGTCAACGAAACCACGGTGGGTGGCTACCTTAATTTTTTGCAAGACCGCATCCGCTACGGTTTGTACACAGGTAACGTGAACGTCCCGCAACTTACCAACGGAGAGGCGTATACCTCCACCATAGCGGCAACATACACCAAAGAACTTGCCTTAGTTGCCGACGCTGCTTCTTTGGTCAACCGGTTAAACCTAGTTTTGTGCGCTGGACAAATGTCTGCAGCTACAAAAACTACGATCATCACTGCGATAAATACAAAGGCGCTGCCACCGGCGACAGCTAAACCAGAGGATATTCAAAACGCAAAGCTTGACCGTATAGCTGCTGCGGTACTGCTCACTATGGCATGCCCCGAATATTTGGTTCAAAAATAACGTTACCAAAATAAAAGAGATTTACCATGCATTTGATTTATCCACAGTCTTCTAGCCGTCGGGCTTTTTTACGTCGCTCTGCCCAACTGGCATTTACCGGTGCCGCCCTGCCCACAGCACTCAATTTGGCTGCTATGGGTGACGCCGCAGCGCAGGCCGCACCTGATGGAAGTTATAAAGCATTGGTTTGTGTTTTCCTCTACGGTGGTAATGATTATGCCAATACTGTAGTTACCTACGATGATCCTAGCTATAATTTATATAGCACCATTCGCGGTGGTGGTGCAAGCCAAGCTGCTGGCGGCATAGCTTTAGCCAAGGCGGGCTTAACCCCCACACTGCTTAGCCCTTCTAACGCTTTGGCAGATAATAGGCAGTTTGCGTTGCACCCTAATATGCAGGGCCTAGCAGGGCTGTTTAACTCGGGACAGGCCGCCGTGCAATTGAATGTTGGCCCACTGGTGGTGCCTATGGATAAAACCCAATACCAGGGCACTAACCGCACTCAGTTTCCGCTGCCCCCCAAACTGTTTTCGCATAACGATCAACAATCCATCTGGCAATCTTCATCACCAGAAGGCTCCACTATTGGCTGGGGTGGCAATCTTGGGGATTTAATTGTCACTGCGGGTAGCAACACCAATTCATTATTTACTTGTATTTCTGTCACAGGTAATGCAGTATTTTTAGCTGGGGATGAAGCACTACCGTATCAAGTAAGCTCTGGTGGTGCCGTGAAAATAAAAAGCGCTACCAGTGATTACTATGGATCGTCTGCGCTTAAGGGTGCCATGTCTCAGTTGGTACAAGAGGCTCGAAGCCATGTATTGGAAAACGAATATACAAAAATAACCAAACGTGCAATCGGTGCCGAGGGCACCATTACAAGTGGCATTTCAGCGGGTGCTGCAGTTGGCACAGGGGCAGAATTTGCGCCAATAAATGCCGCTTTAAAAACGACTATTGATGCAGTCGACCGAGGCAACAACTCTTTAGCCGCGCAACTGAAAATGGTGGCACGTTTGATTGCTGCACGCTCAAGTCTAGGTACTAAACGGCAGGTATTTTTTGTGTCGCTTGGGGGCTTTGACTTGCACGATAACTTGTTAACAGGCCATGTTTTGAATATGGCACGAGTCAGCCAAGCCATGACGGGGTTCTACGAAACCACCAAATTGCTGGGTGTTGACAAAGACGTCACAACGTTTACAGCATCAGATTTTGGTAGAACTATGACATCGAATGGCGACGGCTCTGATCACGGCTGGGGAAGCCACCATTTTGTATTGGGTGGTGCAGTAAAAGGCAAGGCCTTCTACGGCTATGCACCGCCAGTAGGTACTGCCACTGCCACTACACCTGCCGACCGCGTCAAACATGCTTGGGAAGTGGGGCAAGGCCGCTTGCTGCCTACTACAGCGGTTGATCAATATGCCAGCACATTGGCCACTTGGTTTGGCGTACCTGCAGCGGACATGCCTAAGATTCTTCCGAATGTGGGCAATTTTTTAGATAAAACCGCAGCCAGCGGTATCGTCTACCCGGCCAATCTTGGATTTATGCTTTGAGTGTAGATACTATTAAAATCATAGCTGCCTAAGCAATAAATACTTGGACTACCAGTATATTTGATCACTACTGTCCGGTAAATTTCCCATCGATTCGCTGCAAACCCTTGTCCAGCTTAGCTATTAGCGGTATTCGCGATTCCGACGACTCAGAAACGCGATTTCGCCTAATGCCAAAATCAGCTGATGGTTCTATAGGCAGCATATGAGTTTTCAGTCGTTGTTAATTCTGATCTGGAATTTACCGGACAGTAGTGATATTTGATTGGTAAATTGTGTTTTTAGAGCCCTGCATGACGGTATGTTGTGCAGGGCTTTATGACTTGGCGTTTACTTGCCATAGCGTGCCTCTTACGTAGCGTCATCACGTATCATTAGCTTCAATTAAAAAATTAGTGTTGCAATCGTAGTGTTCACCTCTGTTGTGTTTTGGGTAGTGATAGCTGTGCTGGTATTTTGGGCCTTGGGGGCTTACAACCGGCTGGTAGGTTTGCGTGCGCAGGTGTTGCGTGCGCTGCAGGCTCTGGCGGGGCAATGGCAGTCTAATGCGCAGGCGCTGCGCCATGCGCTGTCAGAGCTGTCACACAGCCCCGAGACAGACTCGGCCTGGGCCAGCTTGGGCGATGAGGCTGCCAGCTGGCGGCCCTTGGCGGTGGCCACCAAGCAGTTTCAAGCGTGTATTGCAGGTGTGTTGGCCAAGCCTCACCTGTTGCCTGCAGTGGACGATATGGCCTCCATCAGTGCCGCGCACGAGGTCATGCACGCTGCGTGGCAGCGGCTCAATAGCGAGCATGATGACCTGGCCGGCTCGGCGGTACCGCAAACCCTAGCGCTGCAGTGGCAGAATCAGGGCGTGTTGGAGTCAGAAAAACTCCGTGACTATACCAACGCAGCGCAAGTTTATAACGCTGCGATTAAGCAGTTTCCAGCCCAGTTGCTAGCATGGATTTTTTCGTTCCACACGGCACAAGCTTTGTAGTGTGCATAATGATGCAAATGGGTGCTAAGGGGCAATTTTTGCTGTCAGCCACCTGTTAATCAATACCTTATTTGCTCAGGAGACATGTATGAAATACCTTGCACCAGGCGTGTTGTCTGTGCTGGCGATGCTAGCTAGTGCACCTGCTAGCGCACAAAATGCGCAGCAACTCAATATCAGAGCCTTAGCTGCTACCTGTGCCAACTGCCATGGCACCAACGGTGGTGCCGTACAAGGCTCTGCCGTAGTTAGCCTGGCTGGCGTGCCTAAAGACTACATCATTGCGCAAATGCAAGCCTTTAAAAGCGGCGCGCGCCCTGCCACCATCATGCACCAGCTGAGCAAGGGCTACAGCGACGCGCAGGTTGAGCAAGTAGCTGCCTACTTTGCAGCACAGAAAAAATAAGGAGCGCACTATGTCACTTCAACGCAGAAGCTTTCTCCAGTCCTCCGCTGCCATCAGCTTGCTGGGTCTAGGCGCTTGCGCCACCACGGCCAGCATTCCTGCCAAGGCCAAGGTCGTAGTCATCGGCGGTGGCTATGGGGGTGCTACGGCCGCCAAATATGTGCGCCTGCTGTCAGACTACAAAATTGATGTGGTGTTGATTGAGCCGCAAGAAGCGTTTGTGTCTTGCCCCATGTCGAATCTGGTCATCAGCGGCGTCAAGCAACTTGATTACTTGACCACTTCATATGCGGGCTTGACTAAAAATCATGGCATCACGGTGGTTAAAGATTTTGCTGACAACATCGACACTGCGAAAAAAACCGTGACTCTGCGCAGCGGCAGCGTGATTGCTTATGACAAGCTGGTCGTTTCGCCCGGCGTTGACTTGATGTTCGGCGGAATCGAAGGGTTGCAAGCCGCTAATACGGGCGGGCAGATTTTGCAAGCATGGAAAGCTGGCGCTGAGACCGTGGCACTCCGCAAGCAGCTTGAAGCCATGCCTGACGGCGGTGTGTTCGCCATCACTATTCCTGAAGCGCCGTACCGCTGCCCACCTGGCCCTTACGAGCGCGCGTCGGTCGCGGCGGGTTACTTTAAAGCCTTCAAGCCGAAGTCAAAAGTGCTGATTTTGGACGCTAACCCCGATGTAACGTCTAAACCCGCGCTGTTCAAAAAAGTGTGGGCCGAGCAATACAAAGGCATGGTGGAATACCGCCCGCAGCACAAAGCCGTAGCCGTAGATGCAAGAACCAACACCGTGAAGTTTGACGTGCAAGATGACGTAAAAGCCGCCGTACTGAATGTTTTGCCGCCTATGCGCGCAGGCGCCATCGCAGTGAAAGCCGGGCTGAACAACGTCGCCAATAACCGCTGGTGCGGCGTCAATTACCTGACGTTCGAGTCCACAGCGGCCAAGGACGTGCACGTACTGGGTGATTCCATTCAAATTGCGCCTGGCATGCCCAAAAGCGGCCACATGGCCAACAGCCACGGCAAAGTGGCGGCTAGCGCTATCGTGGCGCAGTTGGCTGGCTGGGACGTGAACCCCGCGCCCATGCTCACCAACACCTGCTACAGCTTTGTGGACGAGAAAAACGTTGTGCACGTGGCCAGCGTGCATGAATATGTGGCGCTTGAGAAAACTTTTAAAACGGTTGCCGGGTCGGGCGGGGTGAGTACTGCGCCCAGTGAACTCGAAGGCGTTTACGCGCTGAATTGGGCAAGTAACATCTGGGCGGACACGCTGACCTGAGTTTGGCTACGCTCCAAGTCGCGCTCACTGCGCCGTCAATTCGCTATTTTATTAATAGCTGCTCGCGCCCGTATTTATTCATTAAAAGACCTTTTTGATACTAAAAATAACGCTTTTTCAGGCCTTCGAGGCCAAACGTGCCTGATCTGACCACCAAGGCGCCTGCAGGCCAAGTCCCGTTGTGGCAACAGCTACAAGCCGCCGCTGGCTTGCTGATGGCAGTGCAGGGTGGCCAGTCACTCACCAAGGCATTGCTGAGCGTAGACGCCACGCTTCGCCCCGGTGCACAAGCCCTGAGCTTTCATGCCCTGCGCTGGCTGGGGCGAGCAGGGGCTTTGCGCCAACAACTCGCCAAAAAGCCGCCCCCGCCCGAGGCAGATGCACTTTTGTGCGTCGTGTTGGCCTTGATCTGGCGCGAGGAAGATGCGCCTTACGCACCTCACACTTTGGTTGATCAAGCTGTGGAGGCAGCCAAACGCAGCCCGGCTACGGCACACCAAGCCAGCTTTATCAACGGGTGCTTGCGCCGGTTTTTGCGCGAGCGCGATGCGTTGGTGGCGCGCACCGACGCCAACCCGCAGGCAGTATGGAACCACCCGCAGTGGTGGGTGGACCAGCTGCGCAAAGACCACCCTGCGCAGTGGCAGGCCATACTGCGCGCCAGCAACGCCAAAGCACCGCTGGTGCTGCGTATTAACATATTCAAAACGACTGTAGCCCAATACATTCAGGCGCTAGCAGCTATAAATATAGTAGCAAATCAGGTGGGTGACTACGGCGTCATGTTGGCGCAGGCTCAATCTGTGACGTCGTTACCTGGCTACGGGGAAGGGCTTTTTTCGGTGCAAGACGCCGCTGCGCAACTTGCCGCGCCCCTGTTGCTCACCGACTTAAAGCCGACTGATGGAACTCCGCTAAACCTGCTGGACGCCTGCGCCGCGCCTGGGGGTAAAACCGCGCACTTGCTTGAGCTACTAGGCAGCGCCGGTGAAGTCACGGCGCTCGACATTGATTCCCAGCGCTGCAAAATCATCACTCTTAACCTGGCTCGGCTGGGGCTGGCGGCTAACGTGCTGGTCGGTGATGCCGCCAAGCCCGCCGATTGGTGGGACGGCCGGTTGTTCGACGGGATTTTGCTGGACGCGCCATGCACGGCGTCAGGTATTGTGCGCCGCCACCCAGACGTACGCTGGCTGCGTCGCCCGAGCGATATTGCTCAATTGGCAAGCGTGCAAGCGCTGCTTCTTAAAACGCTCTGGCCTTTGCTCAAGCCGGGCGGTCAATTGGTGTACTGCACCTGCTCTATTTTCAAGGCTGAAGGCGCTTCTCAGGCGCAAACGTTTCTTGCAAACCACAACGACGCTGTTTTAATGCCCTCCGCTGGGCATTTACTGCCCCAAAGCAGCCCGCTGGGGGCGGACTTCCCGGACAATTTACTGCGTGAGCACGATGGTTTTTATTACGCGCGGTTTAAAAAACAACCTGCCTGAGCAGTGGGCACAACGCGTTCGGGCAGTTTTTGTTGGTGCATTGCTCGTTTGTGCTTCGTGGGCCGGGTCAGCAGCTGAGCTGAATCAGCTCAAAGTTGAACGCGCCGACGACGGCATTTACCTGTCTGCTTCGGTTAAATTTGATGTTCCTCAGGTGGTAGAAGATGCCCTGATGAAGGGCATTGCGCTGTTTTTCGTTGCTGAAGCCGACTTTTACCAAAGTCGATGGTATTGGACAGATCGCCGGGTAAGCAGCGCTACCCGCACTATTCGCTTGGCGTTTCAGCCACTCACACGCCGCTGGCGCATCAACGTGTACAACGGTCCCGCCGGTAGCGCCAACAGCGGCATTGGCTTGCGATCGTCGCTGAGTCAAAACTACGACTCGCTGGCCGACGCATTGGCGTCAGTGCAACGCTTTTCACGTTGGAAAATTGCCGAAAATTCTGACATCGACCCTGAGGCAACTTACCAGTTTGAGTTCAAATTCAACTTGGACTTGGCTCAATTGCCACGGCCATTCCAAATTGGGGTGGCCGGCCAAAAGGAGTGGGCCATTACCCTCAGGCATGCCGAACCTCTGCAGCTTGGCTCTTTGCGTCCGCCACTGGCACTGCCTGATAAGCCCAAGGCGATAGCACCATGATGCGTGTGCAGTTGTGGGCAGCTTCCAGGTGACTGCGCCAGCCGCTAGTTCTGTCAAAAGCAGCGCAGCTTTTCGCTGGACAGTTGGCGTTGGCACGGGGGCGATGGCCGCGCTGGCCTTGGTTCTGCTGTTTTTGCTGACCCAAGCAACCGGTAATCGTGAACTGTACGAGCGCAATTACGCGCGACTGCTCGTGCTCAACGTGGTGGTGGCAACGCTTTTAGTGCTGGTCATTGGCTGGATCGTGCTGCGGCTGGTGCTGCGCTTGCGCAAGGGGCGTTTTGGCAGCCGCTTGCTGGTCAAACTGGCCGCTATTTTTGCGCTGGTGGGCTTAATGCCAGGGTTGATGATTTACGTGGTGTCTTATCAGTTTGTGTCGCGCTCAATTGAAAGCTGGTTTGATGTCAAAGTAGAGGGCGCGCTGGACTCGGGTCTTAACCTTGGGCGCGCTGCGCTTGATGGCTTGTCACTTGAGCTGGCCAGCCGAACCCGGCAAGCGGCCAGTCAAATTTCTGAAACCCCCGAGGCAACAGCCGGCTTGTCGCTTGAGCGTTTGCGTGATCAGCTTTCTGCCTCCGATGTAGTGCTGTGGACCGCATCTGGGCAAGTCATTGCCAGCGCAGGCGACTCTCGCTTTTCGATCAGCCCTGAGCGCCCGGCTGCCCAGCAATTTCGCGCCGCCAAAGCGCAGCGCGTGGTGACCCAAATTGAAGGCCTTGATGAGCTGCTGCCCATTGCCAGCGAGGCAGCCCCCGCCGCCTTGTCTGGCGCGGGCTCTGCCGCACCGCCCGCGCCGCCAGCGGCCCGCATCAAGGCAATTGCGTTGGTCAGCTCGGCAGGCGTTGGGTTTGCGGCGGAGGTTAGATTTTTACAGGTGACCCAGGCCATTCCGCCCGCGCTGGCGGCCAATGCAATTGCTGTACAGGAGGCTTATCGCGAATACCAGGAACGGGCCTTGGCACGCGGCGGCTTGCGCAAAATGTACATTGGCACATTGACTTTAAGCTTGTTTTTGGCGGTGTTCGGCGCGGTGCTGCTGGCCGTAGTGTTGGGCAACCAATTGGCCAAGCCCTTGCTGCTGTTGGCCGACGGTGTGCGGCAGGTGGCGCTGGGCGACTTAACACCTAAAGCTGCACTGCTGGGCAAAGACGAATTGGGCGGGCTGACCCGCTCGTTTGCCGACATGACGCAGCAGCTTGGCGATGCTCGCAATGCGGTGCAGTTGAGCATGAGCCAGGTAGATGCAGCACGCGCCAACTTGCAAACGATTCTTGATAATTTAACAGCAGGCGTTGTGGTGCTGGATGTGATGGGCCGCATTCAATCGAGCAACCCTGGCGCCACACGGATCTTGCGTGTACCGCTGGCAGCCTACCAAGGCAAACTGTTGGCCGAAGTGCCTGGCCTGCAGATGTTTGCTGCCGAAGTCAAAACTCAGTTCGATGACTTTTTGAGCGACGATCACAGCGCGCATGGCGAGCAGTGGCAGCAGTCGTTCGAGCTAAATGCCGCAGAGCCCGGCGCGCTTGACAATGCGACCACGCTGATAGCCAGAGGGGCAAAAATGCCTGGCACAGAAGAGTTTTTGCTGGTGTTCGATGATGTTTCGGAAATGGTGTCCGCCCAGCGAGCGCAAGCGTGGGGTGAAGTGGCCCGGCGGCTGGCGCATGAGATAAAAAATCCGCTCACACCCATACAGCTATCTGCCGAGCGTCTTGAAATGAAGCTGACGGGTAAGTTAAATGAGGTTGAGCAAAAGCTGCTGACCAAGTCGGTGAAAACCATCGTTGATCAGGTCGATGCGATGAAGCGATTGGTCAATGAGTTCAGGGACTATGCGCGCTTGCCAGCCGCACAACTGGTG
>JANOWB010000226.1:0-1555 GCA_031417695.1 Polaromonas sp. | reverse complement strand
GCGCGAGATCCGCGAAGTCAAGCGCGAATGGGCCGACAGAGCCATGATCGTCTCGCTGATGGTGCCGTGTGAAGAGCAGTCATGGAAAGCGATTTCGGCGCGGGTTGAAGACACCGGCGCAGACGGCATTGAGCTGAACTTCGGCTGCCCGCACGGCATGAGCGAGCGCGGCATGGGCGCAGCGGTGGGCCAGGTGCCTGAATACATTCAAATGGTCACCGCGTGGTGCAAGCAGTATTCCAAACTGCCCGTAATCGTCAAATTAACGCCCAACATCACCGACATTCGCCAGCCCGCACGCGCCGCCAAAAACGGCGGGGCCGATGCGGTGTCGCTCATCAACACCATCAACTCCATCATGGGCGTTGACCCTTACACATTGACCATGAGCCCGGCGGTGGGCAACAAGGGCTCGCACGGCGGCTACTGCGGCCCGGCTGTCAAGCCGATTGCGCTGAACATGGTGGCCGAAATTGCGCGTGACCCGCTGACCGCTGGCATGCCAATTTCAGGCATTGGCGGCATCGGTACCTGGCGTGATGCACTGGACTACATCGCGCTTGGCTCCGGCACGGTGCAGGTGTGCA
The DNA here is from genome assembly GCA_031417695.1 of Polaromonas sp. Taxonomy (GTDB): domain Bacteria; phylum Pseudomonadota; class Gammaproteobacteria; order Burkholderiales; family Burkholderiaceae_C; genus Polaromonas. Next base: position 968 of record JANOWB010000226.1, on the reverse strand, counting down.
CGGCGGCCATGGTTTATGGCTTCAAAATTGTGCAGGAGATGAAAGACGGCTTGTCCAACTACATGGACGAGATGGGTTTTAAATCCGTCAGCGAGATCGTCGGCAAAGCCGTGCCTACCGTGTCAGACTGGCGTTATCTGAACTTCAATCAGGTGAGCAAAGCTGTCATCAATCAGGACGCGTGCATCAGCTGCGGGCGCTGCCACATCGCGTGTGAAGACACTTCACACCAGGCCATTACCAGGCTGGTGGATGGCGTGCGCAAGTTTGAAGTGATTGAAGCCGAATGCGTGGGTTGCAACCTGTGCGTAACCGTTTGTCCCGTGCCAGAATGCATCACGATGCGCACGGTGGAAATTGGCGACATCGATTTGCGAACCAACAAAAAAGTGGCGGCTGGCCACGCTGATTGGACAACGCACCCGAACAACCCGATGCGGGTGGCGGCTGAAGTCTGAGTTTAAGTTTAGGTTTTGAAACTTTAAGGAATGACCATGACCACACTTTTAATCAAAGGCGGCACCGTCGTCAACGCAGACCGCGCAAGCAAGGCCGATGTGCTGTGCATCGACGGCAAGGTCACCGCCGTCGGAGTCGACCTGCAAGCCCCAGCAGGCGCAACAGTCGTCGACGCAGGCGGCCAGTACGTCATGCCCGGCGGTATTGACCCGCACACGCACATGCAGCTGCCGTTCATGGGCACGGTGACGATGGACGACTTTTACAGCGGCACTGCAGCGGGCTTGGCGGGCGGCACCACGATGATCATTGACTTTGTGATCCCCGACCCACTCGAAAACATTTACGAAGCCTTTAAAAAGTGGCGCGGCTGGGCCGAAAAGTCAGCCGCTGACTACAGCTTTCACGTCGCCATTACCTGGTGGGACGACTCGGTGCACAAAGACATGGCCACGCTGGTCGAACAAGAAGGCGTGAACAGTTTCAAGCACTTCATGGCGTACAAAAAC
>JANOWB010000225.1:0-2307 GCA_031417695.1 Polaromonas sp. | reverse complement strand
CAAGCGCCCAAAACGCTTACCCTGGCAACCTGCAGGTTCGCGCCGACATCAACCGCTGGCTGCTGTGGGAATCGTCCAGCTGGTTTGCTGCCTGCTATGTTTACCTGGTGGAAAACTGCGTCAAGCCGCTGTTGGGTGGCGCCGCTGATGCTGCGGTGCTCGAAGCCCACAACGCGCAGTTTTATAAATTGGCAGGCATTCTCGACGCCCGGCTAGCGCGCCACCAATGGGTTGCCGGAACCAGCCACCCCACCATTGCCGATATTGCCCTTGCCGCACCGCTGCACCTGCATGGCTGGCAGCAAATTCCGTTTGCACAGCACACCCACATCAAGCGCTGGATGTTTGAGGGGGTTGAAAAACTTCCTTGCTGGCACAACACGTATGTTGGCGAAGGGTTCAGCCTGGAACCGATAGCGGCATAAAGAAACCACCACACGTCACAACATGCAAACACCTTCCAGTATCTGCCTTCCCAGCGTCAGCACTCAACTCAACTACACGTTTGATAACGGCAGAGCGCCAGATTATTATTTTTATGAGCCTGAGCCGGGCGTACAACTCAATCCGCCGGGAACCGATATTCGGGAGGTGTCTATTCTTGACGCGTGGTCGATCAAGGCTTCTTTGTCGGCAGACCGAGAGGGCTTTGAGCATCACGCTTTTGACCCATCGTTTCTGCAATTTGACAACGATGAAGCTGTGAAAAGTACTTTCTACGACCAAATAATCGCGTTTGTAAAGAAGCACACTGGTGCCGCTCGCGTTCTGGTGTTCGACCACACCATTCGCAAACGGCTCCCCGCTGATTTGTCGGCGCAAACTACCGTGCAACGACCTGCAGTGATGTTGGTGCACAGCGACTACACGGTTGACAGCGGGCCGCAGCGGGTGCGCGACTTGTTGCCAGATGAGGCGGACAGCCTGCTTAAACGACGAGTGGCTTTTTACAACGTCTGGAAACCATTGACGCGCCCGGTGGAAGAGCTGCCGCTGGCCATGTGCGACGCCACCACGCACGTTGGTGAAGACATGCTCCGCATGAACCTCAAGTACCGCGAACGTACCGGCGAAATTTACGTGATGCGCCACTCTCCCGAGCACCGTTGGTATTACTTTTCGAACATGCAACCCGACCAGGCGCTGCTGCTGAAAACCTACGACTCTGAAGCCGATGGGCGGGCGCGCTTTATGGGGCACACCGCCTTTGAAGACCCGACCACGCGGGCTGATGCGCAAAAACGTGAAAGCATTGAAGTCCGCACCATGGCGTTTTTTTAGCGCCTGTTATAGCGGAGTGCAATGCACACACTCAGTTCGGTGTTGTCTAACTTGATCTGCAAGAAACGGATCGTAGTTTGCTATTTAAAAAATAGCTGCTTGCGCCCGTATCTATTGGGATACAGACCAATCTAACGCCTAGTTTCAGCCTTCAGCCCGCTTTTGGAGTATTTCAAAGGCGGGTAGCGTCTTGCCTTCCAGCACTTCCAGAAAAGCGCCGCCGCCGGTTGATATGTAGTCGACTTGCTTTTCAATGCGGTACTTGGCAATAGCGGCCACTGTGTCGCCGCCGCCTGCTATTGAAAATGCGCTGCTGGCCGCGATGGCTTTGGCGATGCCTTCGGTGCCGTGGGAAAAAGCTTCAAACTCAAACACGCCGACTGGGCCGTTCCAGACGATGGTGCCTGCGGCCATTAATTGCGCCGCCAGAATCGCTGTGGTTTTGGGGCCGATGTCCAATATCAAGTCGTCATCCGCTACTTCGGTGGCGGCTTTGGTGGTGGCTGGCGCGTCGGCTGAAAACGTTTTGGCCGTAACAACATCTACAGGGATCGGTACAGCCGCGCCACGAGCTTTCATTGCCTCAATTACCGCTGTTGCCTCGCCTAATAAATCGCGCTCGGCCAGGCTTTTACCGATGTTCAGGCCGGCAGCCAGCATGAAAGTATTGGCAATGCCGCCGCCCACGATTAATTGGTCAACGTTGGCTGCCAACGCTTTCAAAATTGTGAGCTTCGTTGACACTTTACTGCCGGCCACAATCGCCACCAGCGGGCGGCGTGGGTTGGTCAGTGCTTTTAATATCGCGTCCATTTCCGCAGCAAGCAACGGCCCGGCGCAGGCTACTTTGGCGTACTGAGCGATGCCGTAGGTTGACGCCTCGGCGCGGTGCGCAGTGCCGAATGCGTCGTGCACAAAAATATCGCACAGCGCGGCCATTTTGCGGGCGGCGTGGGTTGGTCAGTGCTTTTAATATCGCGTCCATTTCCGCAGCAAGCAACGGCCCGGCGCAGGCTACTTTGGCGT
>JANOWB010000224.1:0-5646 GCA_031417695.1 Polaromonas sp. | reverse complement strand
TTGGCCGCGCAGCATGGCCCAACGCCCAAACAAGCGCGGCAGTGCGCCAGACTCTTCGTACAACTGCACCACCAAATGATGCCGGGTGTCTTCGCCAATCCGCTGCCACAGCGTTTTGACTGACGCTTCAGGCCCCTCGATGTATTGAATATTCAGCGAGCCGTCGACCATCAGCACCCCCGTGATGTCGTTGCGCTCATTGTTGGCCACGCATTGGGCGAGCAAGGTTTCCAGGTCGTTTTCAGTCCAGCTTTGCGTGATGACGCTCGAATACATGATTCGCAACATTGGGCCTTGGTCGGCGGCTAGGGTTGACTTTATAGGTTGGTTTGCGTTCATACGGGTTGTTCAAAAAGCTCGTTTGACACCAGGCAACCCGTCAAATACAGCGACGCCAAGTCCGCGCAAATGAAACCTGTGGCCTCTGGTTTTAAACGAGTCAGCAGCGCCTGCAAGCGCGCGGGGCCAGCGCTAAAAAGGCGAATTAATTGCAAATGCCGAACGTGCAGCGCATTGGGCGCCACCAGCGGCAATTTGCGCAGCAGCAACTTGCCACCCAAAAGTTTGCCTGGCAGGTTTTCAACTGCATCAGGCACAACCTGGCCAAAGTACCACAGCAGCATGTGCACCGTAACGGTTTCAAAATGGCTGGCCTGCTCGCCCTCAAACGGGCCGGCAGACGGCGGCAGCTCTTTAAAGCTGAGCGTACCCGGCCCCACAGCGCCCGGGTTCTTGCGCACGGCCACGGTTCGGTCTTTGGGGTAAACCGCGGCCACCACGTCGCCGCTGCGGTTAACTATATGAACAATATTTGCTTTGATGCATTTGCGCTCAGACCAGATCAAGCCGCCAATCAAGGCGTGCACCATCGAGTAGTCGGCAAACGCGGGCGGCAGCGCCAGCGCGCGGTCTTGCGGTGAGCCGCCTCGGTAATGCGCCTCTTTTGCGGCGTCCCAAAGGGGAAGGTGGCCGGTTACATGGGCACCTGATGGCGGCAAGCTTTCTGGCGGCTCGGTTGTCTGTCGGCTGGCCGGAAAGTGCAGGGCGGCGCCTTCGCCGCAACCGGCGGGCGCTGCTGACGTGTCGGCAGCGTCCAGGCGACTCAAGCCTGGCCCGCGGTTAGCAATTCGCAATAAGATTTTTTCAATCATCCAGCGTCAATATTCAAGAACTAATATTAAAGCACTAATCGTCAAACAGCAGCTGCCGAAGGCGCAGCAACTGCCCCGCCTTGGTTCAGCAACGCGGCGCCATAGGTTCTGGCGTATTCAGGGTCAATCAACAGGCACATCGTGCCAATGGCGCCAGCCCACGGGCTGGGCTCGCTAGATTCAGCCTGCTTGCGCGCGCCGTGAACTATTTCCAGCATTTCTTCGCGCGTGGTGCGCTGCATTGACCAGTCCGGAAACAAGCGCGTGTCGGCAAAATCACGGTGCAACAGCTCCACCAGGCAGTGGTGGCGAGGGTCTTCTTGCAGCTTCGCCCACAGCTTGCGCACATCTGACTTTTTGCCTTCCAGCCACTGAATAACCAGCCCCTGCTCAATCATCAACAGCCCCGTGATGTTGTTTGCTACGTTGCTCTTTTGAGCGTGGTCAACAATCGCCTGCACATCAGCATCGCCCAACTGTTGCGTAAGCACGCTGCAATACGCAAGCTGATACATAAAACCGATGTCGTTTTCAGATTCGGTCTGGTTGAGTTGTATGGTTTCTTGCATGTGACCTCCGTAAAGTCCAATAGAGCGCGCGGCAGCCTCTTGTGGTGGCCCCGTTTGCAAAACAGTTTTGTTTTTAGGCTTTGGAGTATGGCGCGTGCAGGCCAAATCAGGCAGTCAAAGTCTTGAGTTCCCCAAACATGACCGCCCCAAACGTAACTTACTGGTGCGGCATGTTGCCCTGCGCCCACAGCTTGGGGCCCCTAACCCGAACCGCGACCAGGGCAGGGCTGCTGGCACCGGAAAGCCTTAGCTAGCAGCGCTAGCATTGACAGCATTGCAAACAATGCTTACCATGGGCAGATGACTACCACCCTGACCATTCGCAATTTAGAAGAGCCCGTCAAGCAACTGCTGCGCATGCAGGCAGCCAGCCATGGGCGGTCCATGGAGGCTGAGGCGCGAGACATTCTGACCGCTGCTGTGAGGCGGCCCGTCACTGCACCAGCTGGCGCCGACTTGCCCACCACAAAACGCCTCAAAAGCGCATGTGATTCAGTGCGCGGCATGTGGAAAGGCCGCATGACAACTGACGAAATCATGACCCTGACCCGCGGAGACCATTAACCATGTCCGTCATGGTCGACAGCAACGTTATTTTCGACATCACCAACGACGACCCCGTTTGGGCTGATTGGTCAGACGCCCAAATTACCGCATGCCAACCTGGTGGACTGCTGATTAACCCGTTGATTTACACCGAGCTGTGTACCGATGCCGGCACCACGGCAGAGGTGGACAAATTGCTTTTAGCGCTCAAGCTTGAGCTGCGCGAACTCTCGCGTGAGGCAATGTTTCTGACTGCCAAAGCTTTTTTAAAATATCGTCGACAGGGCGGCACCAAAACCGCGCCCCTGCCAGACTTTTTTATAGGCGCACACGCCCAGGTGCTGGGCATACCCATCCTCACCCGCGACGCGGGCCGCTACACAAGCTACTTTCCCGGTGTGCAGCTGATCTGCCCCTAAGCTGCGTGCGCTGCGGCCCTGAGTACAGGGATCAACTGCTACATATTAAATAGCTGCTCGCGCCTGTATTTATTGGGCTATAGGCCTACTTCATACCTAAAAACGGCCTTTTTCGGCTTAAACTACCGTCTGAGTAGCCCAACCCTATTTCAGCTTCTTATACGCCCGGTTCAGCTCCGCACCCTTGCTCGTGTCCTGCAAGCCCCTCGCCACGTCAAGCGCAGCCTGCTTAATCATTGGGTCAGGCGCATCAGCCGTGATGGTTGCTGCTCCGTCTACCGACTCGTCTCGTTCATTTGGCATTTGCAGTTGGGCTTCGACTGCCGCGTCGCGCGGCGTAATTGGCTTGTTTACTCTGGCGCGTTGGGCTCGGGGTGGTGGGCTGGATGGTGTGGGGGCGACTCGTTTAGGCATGCGCTACTTTGCATCTGGCTGCGGCGACTGGGCGTAGGCGGGTGAGTTTGCCGGCTGTAGGTGATGGGTGCCAGATTAAATTGTTTTGAAACAACGCTGCATATTTAATAGCTGCTCGCGCCCATATTTATTGGGCTGAAGGGCTAATTTATTGGTGACTCAAAACTAGAACCACAAAAAATAGCCGTTGAGCAAGCGACCAAATAGCGTTGACAGCGTGAACGCTTACAACTCTCCAGACTGTTTCAAGGCATGATGACGTGAAACAAAACGTTAATTCATTCATTCGTTTATTCAGTAGTCAGCAAACTCCCCATGGCCGTTTTAATCCCGTCGATCGGTACCTGCTCATTTGAGACCACTGGCGAACGCCGCTTGGCCGAGCGGCTTGAGCAACTGCTCGACGACGACTACCTGCTTTGGTACGACGTGCCAGTGGGCCCCAAGCAGTCGCATCCTGATTTTGTGGTGATGCACCCCAGGCGCGGCATTTTAATTTTGGAAACCAAAGACTGGAACCTGGAAACCATTAAGCAAATTACCCGCTATGCGTGCGATTTGCTCGTACACGGTCAAATCAAAGTCGTTATTAACCCGCTCGAGCAAGCCCGGCACTGTGCCATTCAGGTTATCAACGCGCTGCAGCGTGACCCCCAGCTTATTCATCAAGGAGGCGCGCATCAAGGCAAGCTCGCCTTCCCGTGGGGGCACGGCGTGGTGTTCACCCGCATTACCCGCAAGCAGTTTGATGCTGCCGGTTTGGGCGACGCGATTGAGCCGCACTACGTGATTTGCCAAGACGAAATGCTGGAGACGGCTGACGTAGAGCAGTTTCAACAGCGGCTGTGGAACATGTTTCCCCACTCCTTCGGCGGCGTGATGTCGCTCCCCCAGCTTGACCGCGTGCGCTGGAACATGTTTCCGCAAGTTCGGGTGCAAACCCAAGGCGCGCTTTTCAATGACAACGACGAGGAAGCAGAGCTGCCAAGCATCATGCGCGTGATGGACTTGCAGCAAGAACAGCTCGCGCGGTCACTGGGTGACGGCCACCGCGTGATTCATGGCGTAGCAGGCTCAGGCAAAACCATGATTTTGGGTTACCGCGCTGAATACCTGGCCAAAGCCGCCACCGCCAGCAGCAAACCGATTTTGATTCTGTGCTTCAACGAACCACTGGGCGTGACACTTGATACAGTCATGCGCAGCAAAGGCCTGGGCGCCAAAGTCCATGCCAGGCACTTTCACAAATGGTGCCGCGACCAGTTGGTGGCCTTTGGGCAGGCGATTCCACCGCAAGGTCCGCACATGTTTGACGAGATGGTCAACAACGTTATTCGCGCGGTTGACCGCAAGCAAATCCCCAGCGGCCAATACCAGGCGGTGCTGATAGACGAAGGCCACGACTTCAAACCCGAGTGGCTAAAACTCGTCACCCAAATAGTGGACCCCACCACCAACAGCCTGCTGCTGCTGTACGACGACGCGCAAAGCATTTACGAGCGCAGCCGCAAAAAGAACTTCAGCTTCAAAAGCGTAGGCATTCAAGCCGCAGGCCGTACCACCATCTTAAAAATCAACTACCGCAACACGAGGCAAATTCTGCAAATCGCCAGCTTGGTCGCAGCTGATTTACTGACGGCAGACGACAAAGACGATGACGGCATACCTCTGTTAAAACCCATCAGCTGCGGCCGCGACGGGCAAGCCCCCATCATCATTAAACTGCCCAGCCTGCGCGAAGAAGCCATTGCTATTGCCGACCACCTAAGCAGCGCCCACAAAGAAGGCCACGCCTGGGGCGACATGGCCATCTTGTGCGCCGACTGGCAAACGATGGACACCTGCGCAGACGCATTGCACCAACGCAAGCTGCCCTTCAATGTGCGAAAGCGCTCAGGCGACTACAACCCCAGCGCAGACGCCATACAAATCATGACCATGAAGGTCGGCAAAGGCTTGGAGTTCCCCGTGGTGGCGCTACCGGGCGTGGGGCATATGCCAGCTGCGGGTGAGGACGAGCAGGAGGCGGCTCGGGTGTTTTATGTGGCGGCTACGCGCGCTACGCAGAGATTGGTTATTGGGGCAGGTGGGGATGCGAAATTCGGGGGGAAGTTATGAAATCAGCGGATAGAGACGTGATATTAAAAGACCTCTAATGTTCATCTTCAAAAAAATTGACAACTTGAAATTTTGATGTATGATTTTCGTACTTAATGCGTTTGATTTTGAAACAAGGAGCCAATATGGACACGGCCAAACTGAAGGCAGCAATAGAGGAAAGTCTGCAGAAGTTTTGGGCAGACCGGTCAATTGAGGTTGATAAGGATTCGGAATCCATCGATGACTTTATCGACGAACTTGACTCCCTGACTGCGGTGGACGCACTCATAGAAATCGAAACCATAACTGGAATTGAAATCCCCGAGGGGTCGGTTATTCGGCGCGGCGGTTACGACTCCAAGAAACAGTTCATTGAGCATCTCACCGCCCGTGTTTTGAAGTACGTCCAGGAGCAGACAAAGTGACTCAACGTGCGGAACCTGACGA
>JANOWB010000223.1:0-3476 GCA_031417695.1 Polaromonas sp. | reverse complement strand
ATCCAAACATTACTCCAACTCTGACACGATCATCTTGGGATCGCGCGGGTACAAACACTGTTGCATCGGATCGATCAGAAAGTCGAGGTCTTCGAGCACGATTGCGCCGATTAATGCCGATTCACGCTTCGGTTCGATGGCGGCCTTGAAGACGCTGGCTGACGTGATGGAAGCACTTGGCATAAACATCAATTTGTCTCCAGACGCGATTGCCAAGTGCATTGAGCAAGTTGGCGTCGGCTTTATGTTTGCGCCCAATCACCACCCCGCTATGAAAGCCGTAGCGCCTATCCGCAAAGAACTGGGCGTCAGAACCATATTTAATATCTTGGGCCCGCTGACCAACCCGGCCAGCGCGCCGCATATTTTGATGGGTGTTTTTCACCCTGATCTGGTGGGCATTCAAATCCGAGCGCTGCAGCGCCTGGGCGCTGAGCATGCACTGGTGGTGTATGGCAAAGACGGCTTGGATGAAGTCAGTTTGGGCGCCGCCACGGTGGTGGGCGAGTTGAAGAACGGGGAAATCACCGAATACGAAATTCACCCCGAAGATTTCGGCTTCACCATGGCCAGCAGTCGGGCGCTTCGGGTCGAGACGCCCGAGGAGTCCAAAGCCATGTTGCTGGCGGTGCTGGACAACCAGCCGGGCGCCGCCCGAGACATCGTGATTTTGAACGCCGGGGCAGCGCTGTACGCGGCCAACGTGGCGGGGTCAATGAAGGAGGGTGTTGATCTGGCGCGGGCGGTCTTGGCATCTGGGGCGGCCATGGCTCGATTGCAGTTGCTTATTTCTACCACCCAACAATTGGCGAGTTAAAAATCATGTCCGATATTCTCGACAAAATCATTGCCGTCAAGCGCGAAGAAGTAGCTGCTTTGGTTCAGCAAAAACCGTTGGCCGCTGTGCGCGCCGATGCTGAATCTCGCGTGCTAACGCGCGACTTCGTGGGCGCACTTAAAAGCAAAATAGCCGCTGGCAATCCCGCCGTGATTGCAGAAGTCAAAAAAGCCAGCCCTTCAAAAGGAGTGTTGCGCGCCGACTTTATTCCAGCCGATATTGCGCAAAGCTACGCCGAATATGGCGCTGCGTGTTTGTCAGTGCTGACTGACCAGCAGTTTTTTCAGGGCAGTGTGGAGTATTTCAAGCAGGCGCGCGCATCGTGCAGCTTGCCGGCGCTGCGCAAGGACTTCATGATTGAGCCGTACCAAATTTACGAGTCGCGCGTCATGGGCGCAGACTGCGTGTTGCTGATTGCTGCCGCCCTAAGCGACGCCCAAATGCGCGACATGGAGCGCTTGGCGATGTCGCTCGACATGGCGGTGCTGGTCGAGGTGCACGATGCGGCTGAGTTAGACCGCGCGTTGAAGTTGAAAACGCCGCTGATTGGTATCAACAACCGCAATTTAAAAACCTTCGAGGTGTCTTTGGACACCACTTTGAGTTTGATGAAAAGCGTACCCTCCGACCGTATTTTGGTGACCGAATCAGGCATAGCTACGCACGATGACGTTAAACGCCTGCGCAGCGCCCACATCAACGCGTTTTTGGTCGGTGAGGCTTTTATGCGCGCCGACGAACCGGGGCTGGCGTTGGCTGAATTGTTTGGTCAATAGTGCCCGGCTATCGGGGTAGCCCTGCCGATGCTGTTTAACGAAGCCGATCAACTGGCCAGCACCAATCCGGCTGACTGGGTAGTAGCGCCTGGCTGGCAACAGTTGGTGGATGACTTTTTCAGCAGCGCGGCAGGTTTAAATTTGCGCGATTTTTTGTCGGCGCGGCTGGCAGCCGGGGTTGCTATTTTCCCGCCGCAGCCGCTTCGCGCGCTGGCGCTGACCCCGCCGGAAGATGTTCAGGTGGTCATCTTGGGCCAAGACCCGTACCACGGGCGCGGTCAGGCCGAGGGGTTGGCCTTTTCTGTTGCGCCTGGCGTGCCGCTGCCCCCATCATTGCGCAATATTTTTAAAGAAATTCAGCGCGATTTGGGCAAGCCGCCGCCGGCTTTTCCGGCTCCGGGCGGCAGTTTGGCAAGTTGGGCCAAAAGCGGGGTTTTGCTGCTCAATACCTGCTTGACGGTCGAAGAGGGCCAGCCGGCCAGCCATGCAAAGCGGGGGTGGGAAGCGCTGACCGATGCCGTCATTTCGCACGTCAGTAGCGGGTCTAAACCCGTGCTTTTCATGCTGTGGGGCGCGCATGCGCAAAGCAAGCGTGCGCTCATTGACAGCGGTCGCCACAAGGTGCTGGTGGCCAACCACCCGTCGCCGCTGTCGGCGCTGCGGCCACCGCTGCCATTTATCGGTTGCGGCCATTTTTCGCAGGCGCGTGCCTGGCGCGATGCCCATCGGCCCGCGCCCGAAGCGTGAGAAGTCGCTACTGATTTGATAGCTGCTTGCGCCCGTTCTATTTGGGCCAGAGGCCTGAAACGCTTGAGAAATTCCTCGAAACGCCTAGAAATCCCGCCCCAGGCTGCCGATGTAGTCTTTGCGGATATTGACCGAACTTTGCTGGCCCAGCGCCTCAAAGTGGCGGCGCAGCCAGCGTTTGGCCGCAGCCTGGCCCATCTCGAACAGCTTTTCAATCATCGCGTTGTCGGCCGACAACTTGCTGGAGGCCGGCAATTCCTCCAGCGCCTCGCCGCCGTCAATACGGTGCAGCATGACGCTTTTGTACTTGCTGCCTTGCTGCAAGCGCCCGTCGGCCAGCAGGCGGTTGATGAAGTCAATCGTCCGCATCTGGGCCAGCAGGCTGGCGTTAAAGGTCAGCTCGTTGACGCGGTCCAGGATGTCGTGCGGGGTTTGCGGCGCTTCGTCGCGGCGCAGGGGGTTGATCTGCACCACGATGATGTCGGTGCTGGTGCATTCGTTGATCAGCGGCAGCAGGGCTGGGTTGCTTGAAAACCCGCCGTCCCAATAGGCCTGGCCTTCAATGGTCACCGCCTGAAACACCGTCGGCAGGCAGGTCGAGGCCATCACCGCCTGCAGCGTCAGCCGCTTGCCTGCAAAAATCTCGGCCTTGCCAGTCGTGACCTGGGTGGCCGACACAAAAACCTTGAGCGCCGGGTGCTTGGCAATCGCCTCGAAGTCAATTTCGGTTTCCAGCAACTGGCGCAGCGGGTTGATGTCCAGCGGGTTGGACTGGTAGGGCGACAGCCACTGGCTCATGGCGTTGCCGGCCTGGCTGAAAAAGCTGGCGCCCGCCTGGTTGACATTGGCCGAAGCCCAGCCCCCCAGCATCATCTTGCTGATGCTGTCCGCCATCGACCCCAGGCGGCCCATGGCGGCCACGCCCTGCCAGATTCTGGCCAGGCTGGCGCGTGCGGCCTCGCGCGGGTCGGTCATCCCGCTGCCTTGCTGGCCGGCGGTGGCAAAGCCATGCGCCAGCGCCACCGCATTGACCGCACCGGCACTGGCACCGCTGATGCCGTCGATCTGCAGCCGGTCATCGCGCAGCAGGGTGTCCAGCACGCCCCAGGTGAAAG
>JANOWB010000222.1:0-2636 GCA_031417695.1 Polaromonas sp. | reverse complement strand
TTTACAGCGCGTTTAAAAAGTGGCGTGGCTGGGCTGAAAAGTCAGCCGCTGACTACAGCTTTCACGTCGCCATTACCTGGTGGGACGATTCTGTTCACAAAGACATGGCCACACTGGTTGAACAAGAAGGCGTCAACAGCTTCAAGCACTTCATGGCGTACAAGAACGCCATCATGTGCAATGACGAAACGCTGGTCAACAGCTTCAAGCGCTCGCTTGAACTGGGTGCCATGCCCACCGTGCACGCTGAAAACGGCGAGCTGGTGTACCTGATGCAAAACGAGATCAAAGCGCGCGGCATCATGGGGCCAGAAGGACACCCGCTGTCGCGCCCACCCCGAGTCGAGTCTGAAGCCGCCAACCGCGCGATAGCCATTGCCGATGTGTTGGGCGTGCCGGTTTATGTGGTGCATGTGTCGTCGACTGAAACCGCTGAGGTCATTGCGCTGGCTCGTGCGCGTGGCCAGCGCGTGTACGGCGAAGTGCTGGCCGGGCATTTGTTGGTGGACGAAAGCGTGTATTTGAACCCTGACTTTGCGAGCGCTGCGGGCCACGTGATGAGCCCACCGTTCAGAAACAAGACCAATCAGGAATCCCTCTGGCGCGGCCTTCAGTCAGGCAACCTGCACACCACCGCGACTGACCACTGCACCTTTTGCGCCGAGCAAAAAGCAGCGGGCAAAGACGACTTTTCGAAGATCCCGAACGGCTGCGGCGGCATTGAAGAACGCCTAGCCGTGATTTGGGACGCAGGTGTAAACACTGGCCGTTTGACACCGAGCGAGTTTGTGGCCGTTACATCAACCAACACGGCCAAGCTGTTCAATATTTACCCGCAAAAAGGCAGTATCTCAGTGGGTGCAGATGCAGACATCGTGGTGTGGGACCCAGAGGGCACCAAGACCATCTCAGTTAAAACCCAGCACAGCAAAGGCGACTTCAATATTTTTGAAGGCCGCAAAGTGCGTGGCATTCCGAGCCACACCGTTAGCCGGGGTGAGCTGGTTTACGTCAAAGGTGAGCTGCGTGCCAAAGCGGGTGCGGGCAGGTACATCAAGCGGCCTGCGTTTGGTGCAGACTTTGTAGCAGGCAAGCAAAAGGCTGTGGCCACTGCACCGCGCGCTGTAGACCGCAAAAAAGCCAGTGTTGAGAAGCCTGCCGTTCGCACGCTGGAAAAAGTTTAATTTCATAAACCGCTCAGGTAAAAGGAACTCACCATGGCTGCCGTACTGGATAAAACAAACATCGACACCTTGCGAGTCAACGGTAATCGCCTGTACGCCTCGCTGATGGAACTAGCCAAAATTGGCGCCACACCGAAAGGCGGCGTCTGCAGATTGACGCTGACCGACCTTGACAAACAGGGCCGCGACCTCGTCATCAAGTGGGCCAAAGAAGCGGGTATGTCGATCACCATCGACAAAATTGGCAACGGCTTCATGCGCCGCGCCGGCCGCAACAACGCGCTGCCGCCCATCGTCACCGGCAGCCACATTGACACGCAGCCAACCGGCGGCAAGTTTGATGGCAACTACGGCGTGCTGGCCGGTATTGAAGTGGTGCGCACGCTGAACGACAACAACATCGAAACCGAAGCGCCAATTGAAGTGTCGTTCTGGACCAATGAAGAAGGCTCGCGCTTTGTGCCGGTGATGATGGGCTCAGGCGTGTTTGCCAAAGCCTTCACGCTAGAGCACGCCTACGCCGCCAAAGACACTGAGGGCAAAACGGTGGGTGATGAGCTGGCCCGCATTGGCTACATCGGCGAACAAGAACCCGGCGACCACCCCATTGGCGCGTTTTTTGAAACCCACATTGAGCAAGGCCCGGTGCTGGAAGATAACAACATCACCATCGGCGTGGTGCAAGGCGTGCTTGGCATTCGCTGGTTTGACTGTACGGTGAGCGGCATGGAAGCGCACGCGGGCCCTACCCCCATGGCGCTGCGCAAAGATGCGCTGCAGGTAGCCACCCACATCATGCAAGAAACCGTAGCCGCAGCGCTGCGCCACGCACCACACGGGCGCGGCACGGTGGGCATGGTGCATATTCACCCAAACAGCCGCAACGTGATTCCGGGGCAGGTAAAGTTCTCCATCGACCTGCGCAATTCGACCGACGCGCTGGTTGACCAAATGGCTGATGAAGTCAAAGCTTTTGCCGCCAAAATCAGCCAGCAAACGGGCTTGCCGATCAAGATTGAATTGGTGTCGACCTATTCGGCCATCGGCTTTCACAAAGACTGCATTGACGCAGTAGCGCGGGCCACCAACAAACTCGGCTACAGCAACATGCCCGTGGTCTCAGGCGCAGGCCATGACGCGGTGTACATGGCGAAGCTGGCCCCCGCTGGCATGATCTTCATCCCCTGCAAAGACGGCATCAGTCACAACGAAATTGAAGACGCCACGCTGGAGCACCTGGAGGCCGGCTGCAACGTGCTGCTGCACGCCATGCTGGAGCGTGCTGGCACGTGAATTGCTGGCTATTCGTTCCCTCCCCTTCTGGTGGAGGGCTAGGGTGGGGGCAATTGCAGCAAGGTTTCAAGCACCGCGCCTGCCCCCATCCCAGCCTTCCCCCGGGAGGGGAAGGAGAAAGATTACGCTGCATCCCCATCATCACGGCAGCGGTACTGC
>JANOWB010000221.1:0-14363 GCA_031417695.1 Polaromonas sp. | reverse complement strand
GGAAAAGCGGGGTTTTTACCGTGAATACACCGTAAGAACTCCCGGAGAAAGATCACGAGGCGCGCGGCGCATTGTGTGCGGCGGGCCCAAACCCACCGCGCCCGATGCGTGTTTTTACACCGATGACCATTATTCGAGTTTTCGCAAGATAGCCCGGTAAGTGTCATTAACAGAGTCAGGTTGATATTGTGAGTTTTGATTTTTTGACAGAAAGACCCGCGGAGATGGACACCCCACTGCGCAAGGACACAGAAATGCCTTTTAGAGATAAAACAACAGATGTGCCCCTCAAAGGCATACGCCCCAATATTGTTCAGTCGATTCGCGCCTTTCGCGTGCAGGAACTGCAGGATGCCGCGACCCAGCTTGGCCAGCATTTTTTGTACGCCAATCTGGGCAATGCCCAGAACAAGCAGGAAATTCTGGACATGATTGCTGCGCAGTACACCTTTCCTGCCCATTTCGGCAAGAACTTTGACGCGCTGTACGACTGCATGACCGACCTGGTGCACAAGTCTGGCCCACAGCCTGGCTTTATCGTGGTGCTGGAGCAAATTCCTGCGCACGCCAAGTTTGACAAAGAGGCGCGCGAGCAGCTGCTGGACATCTTCAGGGATGCAGCCGACTACTGGGCTGATCGAAAGATTCAGTTCAGGTGCTTCTATTCTTTTCTGTAGCCCGCTCCCCAGACATTAGCCAAGGGGATCGGGCGAACGAGGCTCTACAGGTAATAGCAGAGGGCGATGAAGCCATGCCTACCGACAAATTAATGGACGTGTCACAGCTGGCGCTGCGCATGAGCAGCCCTTTTAATTCGGGTTACTGGCTGGCAGCCGCCGAGGGAATTGCCCCCACGATCGCGCACTGCGTGTCGCTCTCTGCCCCCTCCCCCGAGGGGGCTAATTTTTATAGGGACGGTTCGTCTAAAAATTGTTTGCGTTACCCAACAAAAAGCCCTCTAAAATCACTTTAGAGGGCTTTTTTTATTGCCAAAACAGGCTATAGACCAACAAATACGGGCGCGAGCAGCTCCTAAATAAATAGCATTTTAGGCGGCCTGCACCAGCGCAATGTACTCGGCCACGGGTACTTCCTCTGCCCGCCGCTGCAAGTTAAACGTGCCACTGAAGTTGCGCGCTTCCAGCCATTTGCCCAGCGAATGCCGCAGCAGTTTGCGCCGCTGGCTAAACGCTACGCGCACCAGTTCGCTGAACAACTTAACATCTACCGCTGCTGGCGCAGCGTGCGGCAGCATGCGCACAATCGCGCTGTCAACGCGGGGCGGCGGGTCAAAACTGGTGGGCGGCACAAACAACACGTTTTCCATCGCGTAGCGCCACTGCAGCATCACGCTCAGGCGGCTGTAGTCGCTGGTTGATGGCTTGGCCACCATGCGGTCAATGACTTCTTTTTGCAGCATGAAGTGCTGGTCTTGCACCCGGTCTGCCACGTCAAGCAAGTGAAACAAAATCGGCGTGGAAATGTTGTACGGCAGGTTGCCGACTATTCTGATGGGCGCGGCGGCCGAGTCAGCCAGCGCACCGAAATCAACCCGCAGCACGTCAGACTCAATCACGGTGAGCTCAGGTTTTTTTCGAAGAAGTACGGCCAAGTCGCGGTCCAGCTCAATGACCGTCAAATGCCCCAAGCGTTCGGCCAGCGGCTGCGTCATGGCGCCCAAGCCAGGGCCGATTTCAATCATCGCTTGGCCGGCAGCAGGTGCGATGGCTTGAACGATGTCTTCAATAATGCCCCGGTCAGTCAGGAAGTGCTGGCCGAAGCGTTTGCGGGGAATGTGACGCATCACTGCGGTGGTTCGCGATATTCCACATAAGCCCGGCCGCGAATTTCTTGCGCCCACAGCGTATAGGCGTCTTCCTGCTTTTTCTCACGCAGTGTGGCGCGCACCATTTCGCGTTGGTCTTTGGTCGACAGCTTGCTTTCGCGCCGCTCCATGACTTGAATCAAATGCACGCCGAAGCGGGACACCAGCGGCTCAGACACCTGGCCTGGCGCCAGGCCGTTCATGGCTTGTTCAAACTCGGGCACAAACATGCCGGGGTTGGCCCAGCCCAGGTCGCCACCGTCTTTGGCAGAACCATCGTCGCTAATATCGCGCGCCAACGCAGCAAACTCGGCCTGCCCAGCGGCTATGCGCTTTTTAGCGTCGGCCAACTTGGCTTTGGCAGACACTTCGCTTTGCTGCGGCGTTACCCGCAGCAAAATATGCCGCGCTTTGGTTTGCGTGATGTTCACGCTGGGCATGCCGGCTACGCGCTTTTCCAGCACTTTGAGCACGTGAAAACCGGCGCCGCTGCGTACCGGCTGGGTGACAGCACCTTCGCGCAGGTCTTTGGTCGCGTCAACAAACAAGCTGGGGTAACGCTCTGTGCTTTGCAGCCCCATCACGCCGCCTGTGGCGCGCGAAGGCGAATCAGAAAACTCCTTGGCCAGCGCCGCAAAATCGCCGCCGCCTCTAGCGCGGTCGGCGGCGGCTTGCGCCTTGGCCTGCAAAGTAGCAATCTGCGCGGCAGTCGCTATTTCTGGCACAGCGATCAATATTTGCGCCAGGTTGATGTCCGGTGTGGCCACCGCAGCGCCGCTTTCCTGGTCACGCAGAAACTGGTCAATGTCGGCATCGGTGACTGAGATGCGCGCTTCGACCTCGCGCTGGCGAAAGCGGTTGACCAGCAATTCGTCGCGCAACTCGCCTTGAAACTTGGTAAACGACACGCCATCAGCCGTCAAGCGGCGGCGCATTTCGTCGACCGTCATCTGGTTTTGCTCGGCTACGCCTTGCACCGCGTTTTTAATAGCGTTTTCATCGATTCGCAAGCCCGACTGGCGTGCCGCTTGCAGCTGCGCTTTGTCGCTGATCAGCCGCTCAAGAATTTGGCGGGCCAGCTCACTTCGCGACGGCAGCGCGCCGCCCTGCTGGGTGATTTGCTGCTCTGCACGCAGCATTTTTCCGCGCACCTCGTTGTTGGTGAGCGGCTCAGAATTAACCACCGCCACAATAAAGTCAGCCGAACGCTGCGTGCCTGCATTCGGCAGCGCCGCACTGCCAGGCGCCCCGCCAAATTGGCGTAAGGGGCCGTTTGAGGGGCGCAGGGTTTGCGCTTGCACGGTGATTGCGGGCATCGCCATCAGCAGCACGGACAACAACTGGCAAGACAAAGCTGACTTAGCAAACTTGGCAAAGCTTGTTTTTTGAAACTCAAAATTATTCATAGTTGGTAAAGCGACTGGGCGCTGCGGTTTGATCACGTAAAAACTGGTAGCGCGGAATGTTGTTCTTCAATATTTCTAACGGGCTGGCCCCTAGCCGAGAAAACCCCACCAACTCAAGCTGAAACAGCAAACGGGTGTTGGCAGTGGCGGTAGTGCTTTGCAAGCGCTGGAGCACCACTCGACCAATCCAGCAGCAGCCATCGTACTCAACGCCGACAACCGCATCAACCAGTTTTTTATCTTGAAAACTATAGTTCAAACGCCCCACGCCGTAGTACCGCCCACCGCCCTGGCCTTGCCCTGCGCCCAAGTCTTTGCCTTTGTCGCCCCACAAATCATTCAGCGGCCACTGCCAGCCAACATCGAGCGAATTACTAACGTCGCGCTGGCGCCTGAGCGCAGCGCTGACCACGCGGTAGTTGCTGGGGTTGTAACGCACACCAAGGCTTGAGCGCTCAGACACCCGCAGCTTGGGGTTGTACTGCACGGTGCCATCAAATGACCACTGCGGCACCCAGTTCACCGTGGTTCCAAACAGCAGGTCGCTGATGCGGTCCGTGACGGGTAAGCCGCCCGGCAGGGTGACTTTTTGATCTGAAAAACGCAAGCGCTGGGCCACGCCAACGCGCACCGACTCCTTACCCGTTTCCGGGTTGATCAGTCGTGACGTGGCGCCCAGCGTCAGCAGATTGGCGTCAGAGATGCGGTCGTTGCCCACAAAAGCGTTTTCGGTGAACACGGTGGCAAAGTTAAAGTCGTTTGCGCCTGAATCGTAGTTGGGCAGCAGGGCTTGATCACGAAACGGCGTGCGCACATAAAACGCCCGGGGCTCTAGCGTTTGGGTGAAGTTGCGGCCAAAAAAACTGGCCTGGCGCTCATACATGAGGCCGCTGTCGATACTGAAAGTGGGCACCACACGGGTTGCCGATTTCGCGCCCGACAGCGCGCCCTCGCCAATAGCAAGCG
Source organism: Polaromonas sp. (assembly GCA_031417695.1). Lineage (GTDB taxonomy): Bacteria > Pseudomonadota > Gammaproteobacteria > Burkholderiales > Burkholderiaceae_C > Polaromonas. The sequence goes on along the minus strand of JANOWB010000221.1, from coordinate 10,166 downwards.
GCGCGTCAAAGCTGTACTTGGTGGCATGCAGTTGCAGCTTGGGCGTAACGTACCCGCCAGGCGCAAGCCACGGCCTGCTGATGCTGCCGACTGCCACGGTGCGGTCACTGTTGGGTTGGTTGGTTTGGGTGCGATCTGACGAAAAGCGCGTGAAGTCGCCCGCCACAGACCAATCAAAACCGCCCAGCCCCGCCACTGGCGCATTGGTGCGCGTGTACCCCGCCACAATTTGCGGCAGCCGGTCGTAGGGCGGCACGATGGGCGACAACGGGTCTTGCAGCGTTTGCCATTTCAGGGCGCGCACCGAGGCGCTGGCGTAGCCTTGGCTCCAGCTCAAGCTGGCGTCACTGGACAGCAAACGCTGCGTCAATGATGTGTTGCTGCGCGGGAAATCGCTCCAGTAATTGTTGTCGCTGACCCGGTTCAAGTTCAGGTTCAAGCCCAGGTTGCCAAGTGCACTGACGCCCGTGCTGACGGTGCCAGTGTGCTCCAGCGCGTACGACCAGCGCTGGTTGTCGCGCAGGGTGTCTTTGGGCATGTAGTTGGCACGCAAGCGACCTTTGTAATCGCTCTCCAGGTAGCGATACTCGCCGCCCAAACTGGCGCCGCGTTTGGTCATGAGGGTGGGGGTCAGCGTGGCATCGCGGTTGGGCGCAATATTTAAATAGTACGGCTGGCTAACCTCAAAACCGCTGGTGTTGTCAAGGTTAAACGTGGGCGGCAGCAAACCCGATTTGCGCTTGCTGCTAAGGGGAAAGGTAATCGCCGGGAAAGCCAGAATAGGCACGTTTTTAAACCGCAGCACCGCCCCCTGGGCCTCGCCGGTTTCGGCTTCCTGATCAAACTTAAAGCTGGTGCCGCTCAATTGCCAGGCAGGCTCCCAGGTCGCTTCATCACCGCGCTCGCAGGTGGTGAAGGTTGCGTTGGTGGCGACCAATCGCTGGTCATCTACAAAGTCAATGCGGCTGGCAGAGCCGTTGCCGCCGTTGACCAAAAATCGGTAACTGGGCTGTAAAAAATAGCCTTCAAAGGTGTCAATTTTCAGCTTGAGCTCATCGCCCTTGAACTGGTTGCCAGCGCTGTTGATGCGCACGTTGCCTCTGGCAGTAAGCAGGTCGTCGGGCTGATAAAAGTCGATGCGCTCCGCGCGAACTGATGTTTTGCCGCGCCGCAATTCGGCGTTGCCGTCCAGCGTGGTGTCCAGGTTGGTGCGGCCAGACAGCCGGTCACCAAACAAAAAAATCGGCACTGGGTTGCCATTGTCCTCGACCGGTTTTTCAACCAGCATCGGGCTGGCTTTGAGGCGAAGCGGTTCGTTATCAAAGCTGGGCGTACTTGGCAAGACTTGCGCTACCACCGGCGGTGCAGCCGACACCATTGCCCCCAGCCCAGCCGCAGACACAAGGCAAAGTGCAGCTTGGCCTACTTGCGAGCGAAGGAAAGGAAAGTGAGATGCAGCACGCATCATTGGTAAGAAGTAAACCCGTTTGTAGAATCAGCAGTGATTATCCATGACCCACACCCTTGCAATTTGCCGGTATTTTCACTCTACCCTGCCCCGACCGACCCCCAGCTATGACCACCACGCCCCCCTACCCCGCCATTGACTGGCCAACGCAGCCGCGTGCCGATGCCTTCAACAGCTGGCTGGCGGCCCAAGCGCCATTGCACCAATTAAATCCAGGCAGCGTGCGATCAGCGTCTGCCGACGCAAGCTTCAGGCGCTACTTTCGCGTTGACAGCAGCAGCCCAGCGCTGGGGCCAAGTTGCATCATCATGGACGCGCCGCCCGACAAAGAAGATTGCGAGCCCTTTGCAAAAGTAGCCGCGTTGATGCAGCAAGCCGGCCTGCATGCGCCGCGCGTTCTGGCGTGGGACAAACCGCAAGGGTTTATGTTGCTGTCAGACTTGGGCGCGCAAACCATGATGGAGGTCATCAACCCACCCGCCGCAGTTGATGCGATTGCGCAGCCTACAGATGCTGACCGCGAACTGTATGCACAAGCTACTGACGCCTTGGTGAAGTGGCAGCTGGCGTCCCAACCCAACGTGCTGCCAGAGTACGACGAAGCACTGCTTAACCGCGAGTTGGCACTGCTGCCCGACTGGTACATTGCCCAGCACAAGCAGCTGGTACTGAGCACTGAACAACAAGCGACATTAAGCGACGCTTTCAAGCTGATTGTGGCCAGCAACTTGCAGTCAGTCGGTGGCACCAGCGTATTTGTGCACCGGGACTTCATGCCGCGGAATTTGATAGCCCCCACGCTCGTCGCTTCGCGTACTTCGCTGCACCTTGCAGGCCGCCGCTCGCCAGAGGCTTCGCTTCTGTCGCCTGTCCAAATTCGCTCAAGCGAATTTGAAGCCGCAGGCTCCAGCCCCGAGGGGGCGCTGCGCCTGCGGCCCGGCAAAGCCGGTTCCGCGGCCCCTGCTGGGGAAATCGGCGATGCCCACATTAACTCCCTCGGTATCTTGGACTTTCAAGACGCGGTGTACGGGCCCATCACTTATGACATTGCCAGCCTGATGCGCGATGCATTTTTGACTTGGGAAGAAGACTTTGTGCTCGACATTACCGTGCGCTATTGGCAAAAAGCCCGCGCCGCCGGCCTGCCGGTAGGTGACGATTTTGGCGAGTTTTACCGCGCAGTCGAGTGGATGGGGCTGCAGCGCCACATCAAAATCCTCGGCATTTTCGCGCGCCTGACGCTGCGCGACGGCAAAGCCAAATACCTGGCCGACACGCCGCGCTTTGTGAAGTACGTGCGCGCTACCTGCGCCCGGTATCGGCAACTGGGGCCGCTGATGGTGCTGCTCGACCATATTGAAGGCAATGAAACGCGAATCGGCTACACCTTTTAAGCGGCGCCTACTACTTGCCCTTGAGCTTGGCTTTGCTGGCTTTGGCGGCTTTGTGTTTGCGCCGCTTGTCTAAAAACCAGGCCAAAAACGGCAACAGCAGCATAGACCCCGGAATAGCCCAAATAAACAAGTACGGGCTGACGTTAGACGCAGACCGCACCATGGCCTTGAGTGTGGTTTTCTCCTCAGGCGTCCACTTGCCGCCATTGCGCTGCTTCATGAGCAGCGGCCATGCGCCACGCATGTGAACCAGCTCGCTTGAAAAGCGCCTTTTCTCGCGGCTGTTGCTGGCTACCATCGAACAAAACCAAACCGGTGCCTTGCTCATCTTGGCTTGAAAATGCACCGTTGAATCTGCATCAAACGTGGGCACCAAAGGCGCAGTACCGGGCACAGGTAATTCGGCGCCACCCACACGCGCTGCTTCATCCGGCAGCACAATGTCTACGTGAAATGAGTGGGCGTTTTGGCTTGCCATGTGGCAATTGTGCACTTTTCGTGCCAAAACGTAGCTCTATTTTTTTAGTTTCAACAACGCCGTTTAGCCCTGAAAGCGTGCCGCATGACATTTGCCACCGCCCTTCGCCGCCGAAGTTTCACGCTGGGCACTTGCCAGCTGCTACTAACGATGACCCTCGCCGCGCCAGCTTGGGCGCAAAAGCCCGCTGACCGCTATCAAGCCACGCCGCCCTCGCGCGACGGTATTGGCAAGGCCTACATGGGCCGGGAAATTGCCGGCGTGATGGGCTGGCAAGGCGCTGCGTGGCTGGAACGCGAAGAGCGCCAGCAGGAAGAGCGCGGCGATTTGCTTCTGCGTGAACTCGGTTTGAAGCCCGGCATGGCCGTGGCCGACATTGGCGCGGGCACCGGCTACTACGCCAGGCGCATGGCACCATTGGTAGGCAGCGGCAATTCAGGCGGCGTGGTCTACGCCACCGACGTACAGCCCGAGATGATGAAGATGCTGGAAGACGGCGCTAAAAAAGCCGGGCTCAGCAACATCAAGCCGGTACTGGGCGGGTTGCAAGGCGTGAACTTGCCAGACGCCAGCATTGACCTTGCCATCATGGTCGACGTGTACCACGAGCTTGAATTTCCGTTTGAAGTGATCGACAGCCTGGTGCGCGCATTGAAGCCGGGCGGACGCATTGCCTATGTGGAGTACCGCCTCGAAGACCCCCGAGTGCCAATCAAAACGTTGCACAAAATGAGTGAGGCCCAAGTCCGCAAAGAAGCAGCTGCGCATGCATTGGTGTGGGAGCGTACCGCCAGCACGCTGCCGTGGCAGCATGTGGTGATCTTTAAAAAGAAATGATGCACACCGATAATTGCTATACTTTAAAGAGCTGCTCGAGCCCGTATTTATTGAGCTATAAGCTTGAAACACTCATTTTATGCACCGTATATTGATCAGCGCTTGCTTACTGGGCCAGAAGGTTCGCTATGACGGTGCGGACAAGTTTTGCGACTCTGCTTTGCTGCAGCGCTGGAGCAAAGAGGGGCGACTCTTGCCGCTGTGCCCAGAAGTGGCGGGCGGCTTTCCGGTTCCCCGCGCGCCGGCTGAAATCTCGAACGCGCAGGGCGGCCGCGACGTTTTGAATCGCAAAGCCAGCGTCTTTGAAAGAAGCGGGCGCAACGTTACCGCGGGCTACATTGCAGGTGCGCAAGCGGCGCTGCAGCTGGTCAAAACGCATGGCGTACGCGTCGCCATTTTGAAAGAAGGCAGCCCGTCATGTGGCTCTGGCTACACCTATGACGGCAGCTTTTCAGGCGGCACCACGCAAAAACCAGGCGTAACCGCGGCGCTGCTGGAAGAAAACGGCGTGTTCGTTTTTAGCGAGCTGGAGCTTGTTGGCGCTGACGCGCTGATCAGGCAGCTTGAAGCGTCACGCCTTGGTTGATTTTTTGGGTTGCGTGAACGACATGACGCCCAAAATCTAAATCGCAACAAAGCCTTTACGCTATTTATTTTATAACTGCTCGCGCCCGTATTTATTCGGCTATGCGTTGATTTGCCTCTTAAAAACGCCTGAAAATGCCTAAAAATGCCTTATTTATTAGCGTCTTGGCCCAACGCCACGTTGATTTTTTCTACATCTAAAACCGCAAAAACTGTGTTGTGCTTTTCGGTTAGCGGCCCGCCGCCGGGGACGACTTGGCCGGCCGCATCGTAGCCAATTGCTTTGAACTTCCACACACCGCCTATGAGCTTCAGGTTGCCCGCGTGCAGGCCCGCAGCAGTCAGCACGCGGCAGATGCCGGGGCTTTGCGGTTCGAGTTTGAGTTGGAAATGCATGAGGTAGCCTGTGGCTCCTGATTGTGGCTTGATAATTTCCGAATGAATCTGCAACCTATGACTTTGAGCGGGCAGCACATCAGGCTGGAGCCGTTGCACCTAGAACACGTCGCCGCCCTAGCGCGCGTGGGCCTGCACCCAGAGCTGTGGCTCTTGCAGCCTGCACTGATAGCGACTGAGGGTGACATGCTCAACTACGTGCAAACTGCTTTAGCCGACCAGCAATACGGCAACAGCTTGCCGTTTGTAGTTGTCGACACGCAGACAGATCAAATCATTGGCAGCACGCGCTACATGGACATCGCGCTGGCGCACTTTCGGCTGGAGATTGGCGCGACCTGGTTGACGCCAACGCATCAGCGCAGCCGAGCCAACACCGAAGCGAAGTTGCTGCTGCTTGGCCACGCGTTTGAAAGCCTGGGCATCAGGCGAGTGGTGTTTAAAACCGATTTGCAAAATCAGCAATCTCGCAAAGCGCTGACGCGGATTGGCGCGGTTCAAGAAGGTACATTCAGGCAGCATCTGTACACCACGACAGGCCGCGCGCGCGACATGGTTTACTTCTCGATTCTTATCGACGAATGGCCACGCGTTAAAGCTGCCTTGATGGCCAGGCTGGTTTAATCCACTCACCGTTTACCTGCAGCTGTGCTGAACAGCGCGTTGGACTACATCGAGGCGCTGCTCATGGTGAAGACCTCGCGCGCCTTAGCGCCTAAGCTGTGCAGCACCATGCCAGAGGACCACACCGACCAACACCAACCTGCCCTTGGCAAGCCATTGAGCGGGCGACTGGGCGTGCACCCGGATGTCATCAAACTCGGGCTGGTTAGTTTTTTAACCGACCTTAGTTCGGAGATGATTTTTTCGGTGTTTGCGATATTTTTCACCACCGTGGCTGGCGCGTCTGCTGCGTTGTTGGGTTTGGTAGAGGGGCTGGCAGACTTGTCAGCCTCGTCGCTCAACTATTACGCGGGCTGGCTGTCTGACCGCAGCGGCAAGCGCAAGACCTTTGCGCTGGCGGGCTACGGCTTTTCAACACTGGCCAAGGTGATTTTGCTGATCAGCAGCAGCATCACGGGGCTGACGATTTTTAGGGTCATTGAGCGGCTGGGCAAGGGCTTTCGCGGCCCGCCGCGTGACGCGTGGCTGGCCAGCGTCACCGACAAGGCCAATCGGGGCTATGCCTTTGGTGTGCACAAGGCTCTGGACAAATCGGGCGCTGTGCTCGGGCCACTGGTTGCCTACGGCCTGCTGCGCTGGCTGGGCGACGGGGCGGATACTTACCGCGTTTTGTTTTGGGTGGCGCTGGTGCCGGCTTTGCTCGCGGTGGTGGCACTTGCGTTGATGAAAGACCAGCCTGCCCCAGAGCGCTCACGCGAAAATTTGTTCGACACCATCAAACTCCTGAGCCCGGCCTTCAAGCGATATTTACTGACGGCGGGCGTTTTTTCACTGGCCTATTTCAGCTTTGGTTTTCTGCTGTTGCGGGCACACAGCGTGGGCTTTTCAGTCACTGACACTGTCCTGCTGTACGCACTGTTCAACATTGCCTGCGTAGTTGCCGCGCCGCTGATTGGCAAAATGAGCGACAGCGTCGGTAGGCCGCGCATGATCATGCTGGGGTACGCCACCTACGCAGTCATGAGCCTGGGCTTTGCCTTTGCCAACGCCAAGTGGCAAGTGCTGGTGTTGTTTGTGCTGTATGGTGTTTTTTACGCGATTGACGAGGCGCAAAACAAAGCCTTTATCGCGGACATGGAAGCCGACCGGCGCGCGTCAGCCATGGGCCTGTACAACTTGGTGACAGGGGTGGTGTACTTGCCCGCATCGCTGATTGCCGGTGCGCTGTGGCTGCTGAACCCGGCGAGTGCTTTTCTATTGGCTGCCGCCGTAGCGTTGGTGGCGCTGGGGATGTTCGCAGTGATGCGCCCTGATCGCCAGCGGTAGATTGATTCAGGCAATAAAACAGCACAGATGACTTGAATACCACCCGAACCAGCTACAGTGGCTTGCTCGCGCAGCCCCATTCGTTGTCATGCGAGATGTCCTGCTAAAGCACCTGCAGACTCTGCAGATTCTGGGCCGCGATCGCTTTGAAGTCGTCAGAAATCAATTCATGCGCGGCAGCGGCGCGCCAGAACACGGCGGCCAATTCTTTGGCCGCTGGCCACTCTGCCAGGGTGGCTGCTGTGGGGTAAAGCGGGCGATCCGAGAACTGCCTCTCAACCAGCTCGCCATTGATGGGGGCGTACAGCATGGGCAGCATGTCGTAAGTGGGTGACAGATACCAGTCGTCGTCTTTGAGCAGCAGCGAAATATTGCCGTAGTGCCTGTCGGTGTTGGCGATCAGCAGGCCAAAGGCTTCCAGAAAACGAAGTTGTGCGGCATCAAAGGGGGTCAGCAGGCGGCATTCGGCCAAGCGGTTGGCGGTAGCGGCCCAGTTGTCGGCCTTGCCGATGTATTCAGAGTCATATACTTCCAGCGACACCATGGCGATGCGCCCTTGGGGGGTGCGGTCAAAGCGCTCTGACTCTAGAAAAACGCGGCCTGCCGCCAAAAATATTTGCGTTGTTGCCGCCGGACGCCCGGCTTGAGCCAAGGTCTGCAGCGCCAGGTGCTCGCATACCAGCAGGTCACGCACACGCTGGCTGACGGTTGAGTCGCTGGCAGGTGAAAACTTGACCAGCACATGGCGGCCGCTGTGGACGGTGCAAAACTTGGGCTGCTCGCCGCCGGCAGATGAGCCGGGCAAGCCGCCCTGCATAGCGGCGTCAGCCAGCGCGGGAAAGGCTTGCCACGAGTCAACTCGCGATGCGCGTTGCGCCAGGCCGTTGTAGCGCTCAAAAGCCTGCTCCCCCACGACCAGATTTCCGGGCAGGTCGTCGCCAAACATGACCATGGCTTTGAGGGCATCGTCGTCGTTCCAGCGGCGCGGGTCGGCGGCCAGTTGCAGCTCGGGGTGGGCGGCGGCAAATGTGCGGCCCATAAAGCCCTGGGGCCGCATGTCATTTAAAAACCACGGCAAGCCGTCATGCAGCTGGCTCACGCCGTCGGCCTCGTCTACCCAAAACCGGCCACCCGGCAGGGGAAACATTCGGCCAAATGGTGTGACCACACCGCGCTCGTCTATACGCATGATGGGTACGTCGCGGCCTACGCCGTCAACAACGCGCGGCAACAGATACCGCCTTGAACGGGCGGCCCCCAAGCTGCGTACTTCACCAGACGCCAGCAGCGGTGCCAGTGCGCGCGAAACCGTTGGCTGGCTCAAGCCCAGCAGCGTTTGCAGCTCCAGGCTGGTAGCTACCCCGCCGCGTGTGCGCAGAGCCTGCACTATCAGCTGAACGGATTGGGACGGGTTGGCCAAACGATGAAGTTATGAATGAAAATGTGAATGATAAACTGAATAGATAAATTCAAACCGGATCTCTGGTAAATCTAGCAAAAATGTCTACTTAATGAATAGATTGAAGACGTTAAAAAAGCGCCCGGAGGCGCTTTTCAGCAATTTTTTCACTTGCCGTGCGTTTACTTGGAAACGACCCGAACCATCTCGAGGCACTTGTTCGAGTAGCCCCATTCGTTGTCATACCAGGCGACGATTTTCACAAACGTGCTGTCGAGCGCAATGGATGCATCAGCATCAAAAATTGACGTGCGGGTGTCGCCCCGGAAGTCGGTGGCCACCACTTTGTCTTCGGTATAGCCCAAGACACCTTTCAGAGCGCCCTGGCTTTGCGCTTTCATCTCATCGCAAATCTCGGCCATCGTGGCGGCGCTGTTCAGCTCGCAGGTCAGGTCGACCACTGACACGTCCGACGTGGGTACGCGGAACGACATGCCAGTGAGCTTTTTGTTCAACTCAGGAATCACCACGCCCACCGCTTTGGCTGCGCCGGTGGATGAAGGAATGATGTTCTCCAAAATACCGCGCCCGCCGCGCCAGTCTTTGTTGCTCGGGCCATCGACTGTTTTTTGGGTGGCGGTAGCAGCGTGTACCGTGGTCATCAGGCCACGCTTGATGCCCCATTTGTCGTTCAACACCTTGGCCACCGGGGCCAGGCAGTTGGTGGTGCACGACGCGTTGGAAATGATGGCTTGGCCCGCGTAAGTTTTGTCGTTCACGCCAAATACAAACATCGGCGTGTCGTCTTTTGATGGGGCCGAGATGATGACTTTTTTAGCGCCAGCAGCAATGTGCTTGTCCGCGCCTGCTTTGTCGAGGAACAGCCCGGTGCACTCCAGCACCACATCGGCGCCGACTTCGTTCCACTTCAGGGCAGCTGGGTCGCGCTCTTGCGTCAGGCGGATTTTTTTACCGTTCACGATCAGCGTGTTGCCTTCCACCGAAACCTCGCCCTTGAACCGGCCATGCACCGAGTCGTATTGCAGCATGTAGGCCAGGTAGTCGGGCTCCAGCAAGTCGTTGATGCCAACGATTTCAATGTCGCTGAAGTTCTGCACTGCCGAGCGAAGGACGTTGCGCCCGATGCGGCCGAAACCGTTGATGCCTACTTTGATTGCCATGATGTACCTTACTGATGCTTTGTTAAAAACTACAAACTACTAGAGTCCAGATACAAAGTGTCTGGATCAAAATCAATACCGCCGGGCCAAGCTACTGTGCCGTGGTCGACTTTGGCTCGGCTGAAATAAGCTGGATCTTTAAGTCGCTCAAAAACCGGAAGATGAACAAACGGGGAAACGTCAAACGTTGCGCGGCGTCCGTCGAGAAACTCAAGTCGCAACATAAGATTCGGCATAGCGGAAACGCTGCAAACACGTGGGTTCATCGCAGCGGCTCCACGCGCTCGACCGGCTGACCCTTAATCGCCAGCGACCAGTCGGCAACCAGTTCCTCACGTCGCAGCTCAATCCACGCCTGCACCAACCGCGTTTGCTTGGGTGGGAATTTTCCCTCGAGCAGGTCAGCCGAATCTATAGCAAACACTGCCTCATGCCCCTGATACATCGCATGGATATGCGGCGTATGGTGCTGACGTGT
>JANOWB010000220.1:0-1963 GCA_031417695.1 Polaromonas sp. | reverse complement strand
CCGAAATCAACCACCACCACTGGGAAACCGAGCAAGGCAAAAAGCTGGTGCAAATGCTGCCACGCAAACGCATAGGCAAGCCAGAAGATTTAGATGTGTTGCTGGTGATGCTCGCTAGCCCGCAAAGCCATTTTGTTAACGGTGCGGTGATTGCGGCTGACGACGGTTTCGGCACCTGATTTGACGTGCTGACCGGAATTTTGGCGGGGCTGGCAGCTGGCGCTCTGTGGGGCTTGGTTTTTATTGCGCCGCGCATGGTGCCCGGTTTGTCGTCGGTTGACTTGACGGTCGGCCGGTTTGTGTCTTATGGCGCGCTGTCTTTTGCGCTGATGTTTTTGATGCGCCGGTCGGTTTGGCCCACGCTGCGGCAGGCTTTTTCGGCTTTAGGTTTAAGCGTGCTGGGCTTTACCGGCTACTACTTGCTGTTGGTGTTTGCCATTCGGGACGCGGGCACTGCCGTGCCTAGCCTCATCATCGGCACAATTCCTATCTGGATGATGTTGCTGGGCAAACCTGTTGGCCTGCGCTGGGCAGCCCTGCTACCGGGGCTGGTTTTGACACTGGTAGGCCTGGCGCTGATGGCGCGTGCTGAGACGCAGGTGTTGGCTCAGCAACATGACTTTTGGCGTGGGGTTGCCTTTGCCGCAGCCGCGATGGTTTGCTGGACAGCATTTGGGCTGTTGAATGCAACATGGTTGAAAAAGCATCCGCACATCACCGCCACCACTTGGGCCAACTGGCTGGGTGTTGCCACGGGTTTGGGTGCTTTGGCGCTGTGGTTAGTGGCTGGAAGTGATGTAAATGTGCTTCTAGCCCAACAAAATCGGGCGCAAGCAGCTCTAATTTGTATAGCTACTGGCGTTGGCTCAGCATGGCTGGCGACCATTTTGTGGAACATCGCCAGTCAGCGTTTAAGCGCCAGCCTGTGTGGCCAACTGATCGTAAGTGAAACGCTGTTTGCGCTGTTTTACTCTTTTGTGTGGGATGGCCAGTGGCCTTCACTGTTGCAGGCGATAGCCTGTTTGCTGTTTGTTGCTGGAATTTTTGCCAGCATCCGGGCGCATCGCTAAAACGTATTTTAGTGCGCACTGTCGTGTACACTAACTTGATGCGAAACATTACTTTATCTGCAGCTGACGAGCTTATTGACCAAGCCAGAGACAAAGCCCGCGCGCAAGGCGTGACGCTGAACGACGAGTTTCGCAAATGGCTGGCCAGTTACGTGCAGGCTGCTGATGGCCAAAGCGCGGTGAGTCACTTTCGCAGCGTGATGCAGGCGCTGCCTCAGGCCGATGCAGGCCGAAGTTTTACGCGTGACGAGATGAATGAACGCTGAAACCGGCAGCTTCCAATGAACACTGCTGACACGGTGTTTTTAGACACGAACATCTTTGTTTACGCGTTCCTCGCCAGCGAGCCGCGCAAACGCGCCAAAGCTGTCGAGTTGATTGAAACTTGCTTGGGTTCAGGGCAAGGCTGCATCAGCTACCAGGTGGTGCAAGAGTTTGCAAACGTGGCGCGTAAAAAGTTCGCCACCCGATTAAGCGCTGACGACTGCAAAGCGTTCATCGACGCGGCCATGCAGCCGCTGAACAAGGTTGCCAGCAGCACCGCACTCATCCACACTGCGCTGGACCTGCAAGAGGAGTTGAAATACAGCTTTTACGACTGCGTGATGCTTGCAGCCGCCTTGCAGGCTGGTAGCAGCACGCTGTACACCGAAGACTTGCAGCATTGGCAGCTGGTGCGCGGCACGCTGCGTGTCGTTAACCCGTTTTTAGAGGTGGCTCATGAAGCTTGAAATCCCTGAAGCTAAAAAGCTGGTGTTTGAAATGGTCATACCCATCCGCTGGGGCGACATGGACGCGATGAACCATTTGAACAATGCGATGTACTTTCGCTACCTGGAAACTGTTCGTATTGAGTGGATGCGCAGCATTGGCTGCATGCCAGACTCAAGTGG
>JANOWB010000219.1:0-2777 GCA_031417695.1 Polaromonas sp. | reverse complement strand
ACCAAACAGTCCCAGTAGTGCAAACCGTAGCGACTTTCTACCGCCCAGGCAGACTCCACAGTAGCCTGGTCAATCGTCCATGGCTGCCACTGCGCATAGCGCCGCACCTCGGCTCTTGCATCGCCAGCGGGCATGGGTGGTTTGATTTTTAGGACAGCGTTGACATAAAACTCATTGAGAACCTGCGTGCTCAGGCCGCCAATACGCCGCTGCCAAAGAACATGCAACCAAGCCAATGCTGTCGCTTGCTTGGCGGGGTCCGCGCCATCCTCGCTGTAAAGCAGAATGTTGGCATCGACAAATACTTTGCCGCTCATGCAGCGCGGTCGTAAGTCTGGTCACGACTTGGGTACGCCGCGCCACTAGAGGACCACTGCCGCTCCTTGCCCAACCAGCCGCGCATGGCCTGCGCGTAGGCGTCTTCTTGCCTCATCTTTTCCGCCAAAATTTCGCCAACCAAGCGCGAAACACTCGAGTTGCGCTTGGCTGCCTCAATACGAGCCCACTCCAGTGCTGATTCTTCAACAGTGATGGTGACGTTTTTCATACCTTAAATAATACACTAAATTCGTGCTGCACGAAATTAGTGTGATTTTCAAGTTATAGCTCAGGCACGCATTGAATGTCGCTAAGCCATTGCTGAGCCGCCAAGCGCTGCGTTTTGTCCAGACTAGCGAAGTGGGTCATGCGGCTCCTGGCCGCTACGGCCAAATGCAGCGCATCGGCACCCCGCACCAAGTAGTTGATACCAGGAGTCACCCGTTGCACAGCGCTGTAGTCTTCACGCAACACGGGCAGGCGCTGCAAGGCGCCCTCATCAAGCAAGCGTTTGACGGTTTGGTCAATGGTGTGCGCCACATCTATGGATGTCTCGCCACGCAGTACTTTGACGTGCAGTGCGCACGCAAACTCGGCCAAAGTCCAGTCGCTGACGCACACCTGTGTCCATTGCGAGTCTTGCAGCAGTGCCAGCGCAGTCTGCTGGCTCGGCTCGTTGGTAAAGGCGGCCAGCAACAGGCTGGTGTCTATATAAACGGTGTTGGGCATGGCGGACTAAAAACGCTCATTTTGCGCACGCCAGTCAACCACAAAGCTGCCGTTTACCAGCACTTGGCTCGGTTTGGACTGCATGGCCAGCGCAGTGGTGTCAGGAAAAGGCGCACGCAGTGGGGCTGGGGTAATGGGCAGCAGCCGGTAAGCGGGCCGACCCCGGTTGGTGATGATCACCTCTTGCCCCGCATCAGCCTGCCGGGCAATGGCGGTGAACCTGGCTTTGATGTCTGCTACGCTGACTTGCATTGAGAAGCCTTTCTACTTGACTATTTAGATGGTCAAGTGTAGTGGTTAACCTAACGTCCAGTCGGTGCGTGTGATGCGCAGCCTGACCACGACATTAGAGCTCAAGGCAACAGTATTCAAGAATTGTGCGCACCGAGTAACTGGTCTACAATCTGGTCTACTGCAAAAAAAGGCCACACCATGCAACTCCAATCCATAGGCTCCTACGAAACCAAAACGCATTTGGCGGATTTGTTGCGCCGGGTACGTGATGGACAGGGCTTCACCATCACCCAGCGCGGCGAGCCTGTGGCTGACCTGCTGCCTGCGGGCAGCAGCGTGCGCCGTGCTGGTGCGTTGGCAGCAGCGGGTATGCAGCGCTTGATGCTTGACGCGCCACGGCTTGAAGCGCTTGACATCAAAACCCTGATTGAAGCGGGCCGCGACTGATGCGGTTTGTGCTCGATAACTCGGTGGTCATGCGTTGGCTGCTGAATGACGGTAGTCAGGAGCGGCTGGCATATGCCTCCAAAGTGCTGGACTTGCTGACCCAGGACACTAGCGAAGCGTTGGTACCCGGTGTTTGGTCTCTGGAAGTTGCCAATGTGCTCGTCAAAGCGCAAGCCAAGGGTTTAGTGTCAGAAGCGCGTGCAAGCGCCTTTGTAGGCTTGCTGTCAGAGATGACTATCACCGTAGACGGCAGCACTGCCGCACGGGCCTTGGGCGATACCTTGCAATTGGCGCGGCGCTTCAGGCTGTCGTCATACGATGCGGCTTATCTGGAATTGGCATTACGTGAAGGCTTGCCGCTGGCAACGCTGGATGCGGATTTACAAGGCGCGATGGTGCAGGTCGGTAGTGCTTTGGTTTAATCGCGAAATCATGCCTACAAACCCAAACTTCGCAAACTACTGTTGCGACCTGCTGGCCAGCGTTGGCCGCTGTGTACCCAAGCGCATGTTTGGCGGTTTCGGCATCAGCACTGATGGGCTGACGATTGCGATACTTGCGGACTTGGGTGATGGTGAAACGCTGTGGCTGAAGGGTGACGACAGCACCCGCAGCCAATACGAAGCGGCGGGTTGCAAGATATTTACTTACCCGATGAAAGGCGTGCCGAGGTCGATGAATTACTTCACCAGCCCTGAAGAGGCGATGGATTCACCCGATGCAATGCGGCCGTGGGCAGCGCTGGCGCTGGATTGTGCTTTGCGGGCGCGGGCTGTAAAGGGTTTGGCCAAGTCGGAAAAAGCACCAAAGGTTTCGACCAAACCCACGATAAAAGTCACACTCAAGAAAGTTGAACGCTGAACGGTTGATGCGCCAAACGGATCTCAGCTATAACTTTACTTAAGCCGCATCTCCGCAGCGCGGGCATGGGCTTGCAGCCCTTCGCCATAGGCCAGCTCTGCGGCAATCTTGCCCAGCGTTTGTGCGCCCTGCTCACTCACTTCAATGAGGCTGCTGCGCTTTTGAAAGTCGTACACGCCCAGCGGGCT
>JANOWB010000218.1:0-4864 GCA_031417695.1 Polaromonas sp. | reverse complement strand
CCCATCAGCATTTTTTTGTCCATCACCGGCATGTAGCGCGCGTGGCGCTCCAGCATCATGCGGCGCACTTCATCCAGTTCGGTCTCACCGGTGCAGGTCAGCGGGTGGTCGTCCATCGCCTTGCGAACCAGCATGCTGCCAATCTGGCCGCCGTTTTGCATGATGCTGACGATTACCTCCCGGAATGTCAGCATGCCGACCAGGTCGCCGTGCTCCATGACCACCAGCGAGCCAATGTCTTTTTCCGCCATGATTTGAGTGGCTGTGGCCAATGGCTCGTCAGGCTGAACGGTGTACAGCGTATTGCCCTTGACGCGCAGTATGTCGGCTACTTTCATGGCGGTTTCCTTAAGAGTCTGGCAAACGTTAAATTATCAATTTGGTGTCGTTCGGTACGCTGTCAATATAGCCCACAATGGCAAAGCGCAGCGCCCCTACGGCGCGGCAAATTTGATTTTTCATTTGGAGACAACCCATGCCCGGCTACGCTGACCCCGGCTTTGACACCCTGTCGCTTCACGCAGGCGCGTCCCCTGACCCAACGACTGGCGCGCGCGCCGTTCCGATTCACCTGACGACTTCGTTTGTTTTTGAGTCGAGCGACCACGCAGCGAGTTTGTTTAACCTGGAGCGTGCAGGCCATGTTTACTCACGCATCAGCAACCCAACCAATGCGGTGCTAGAGCAGCGCGTCGCCGCGCTTGAAGGCGGCATAGGCGCGATAGCGACAGCCAGCGGCCAGGCAGCACTGCACTTGAGCATTGCTACGCTGATGGGTGCTGGCTCGCACATCGTCGCGTCTACTGCTTTGTATGGCGGTTCGCAAAATCTGCTGCACTACACGATGCGCCGCTTTGGCATTGAAACGACTTTCGTCAAGCCCGGCGACCTTGATGGCTGGCGCGCTTCCGCCCGGCCCAACACCAAACTGTTTTTCGGTGAAACCGGGGGCAACCCCGGGCTGGATGTGCTGGACATTGAGGCCGTGGCCGCTATCGCCCATGAGGCCGGTGCGCCGCTGCTGGTCGACTCCACCCTCACCTCGCCGTGGCTGATCAAGCCGTTTGAACACGGTGCAGATCTGGTCTACCACTCGGCAACCAAATTTTTAAGCGGCCATGGCACGGTGATTGGCGGAATTGTGGTGGATGGTGGCTCGTTCGACTGGGAAAAGTCTGGCAAATTTGCTGAACTGACCGAGCCCTACGACGGCTTTCACAACATGGTGTTCAGTGAAGAAAGCACAGTGGGCGCATTTTTGCTGCGCGCCCGGCGTGAAGGCTTGCGCGACTTCGGCGCCTGCATGAGCCCACACACCGCGTGGCTGATTTTGCAGGGTATCGAGACACTTGGTTTGCGCATGGCACGGCATATGAGCAACACTGAAAAGGTCGTCGCATTTTTAGCCAGCCACCCGTTTGTAGCGCGAGTTGGCCACCCGTTGCTAGAGTCGCACCCCAGCCATGCGCTGGCCAAAAAGCTGTTGCCGCGCGGCGCGGGCTCGGTCTTCAGCTTTGATTTGAAAGGCTCGCGCAATCAGGGCAAAGCTTTTGTGGAGGCGCTTAAAGTGTTCAGCCACCTCGCCAATGTTGGCGACTGTCGCAGCCTGGTAATTCACCCGGCCAGCACCACCCATTTCCGCATGACGGATGGGGCCTTGGCAGGCGCAGGCATCGCGCAGGGCACGATTCGTTTGTCGATCGGGCTGGAGGATGCGGATGATTTGATTGACGACTTGAAGCGGGCCTTGAAAGCTGCGGAGAAGGCAGCGTGACGCTGCTAGCCGTCCGACCTTATCGTGACACCGACAAGGCATCGGTTATTGAATTATGGAAAGCATGCTTGCTAACGCGGGAATGGAATGATCCCTCAAAGGATATCGCCCGCAAGTCAGGCACGCAAGCTGACTGGTTCTTGGTGGGTGTAGTCAATGATGCGTTGATCGGGAGCGCCATGTTTGGCTATGACGGCCATCGCGGATGGGTCAATTACCTGGCAGTATTTCCTGCAAATCGTGGCAAAGGCTACGCAAAACAGTTGATGCTGGCTGGTGAAACACTGCTTGTTGAAGCTGGCTGCCCGAAGCTGAATTTGCAAATTCGCAGCTCAAATGCCGATGTCATTTCGTTCTATAAACATCTTGGCTACGCACCTGACGACGTGGTGTCAATGGGCAAGCGATTGATTGCTGATGCTTAACGTAATTTTGAGAACCAAGCCGAAACCATGATCATCACCGTCAACCACCACAAAACCTACTGCTACACAGCGGGTAAAACATTCGATGCAGCCAAACCCACAGTAGTTTTCATCCACGGTGTGCTGAACGACCACAGCGTGTGGATTTTGCAAAGCCGCTACATGGCCAACCACGGCTGGAACGTACTGGCCATTGACCTGCCGGGGCATTGCAAAAGCGAGGGCCCGGCGCCCGGATCTGTTGAAGAAGCTGCTACGTTTATTGAAGCGCTGCTGGATGCAGCAGATATTGAAAAAGCGGCACTCATCGGCCACAGCTGGGGTTCATTGATTGCGCTTGAGGCCGCGTCAAAGCTGAAAGAACGCGTCTCGCATCTGGTGTTGGTCGGCACGGCTTTCCCGATGAAGGTATCACCCGCGTTGCTGGAGTCGTCGCTGAACGACCCCATGACCGCCCTTAAAACAATCAACGTGTTCTCCCGCAGCACGCTTGCCGCCCCGCCCTCAGCGCTCGGCGCTGGCACCTGGGTGTACGGCGCCAACATGGCACTGGGCCGCCGCGTGCTGGCCAGCAATACACAGGTCAACGTGTTTCACCGAGGCTTCAAAGCTTGTAACGACTATGCAAATGGTGAGGAGGCGATCAGCCAAGTCACTTGCCCCATCCTGTTTTTGCTGGGCGCTGAGGACCAAATGACGCAGGCTAGAGCGGCACAACCATTGATCCTGAGAGCCAAGAGCAGCGGTAAAGACTTCAAAGTAGTGACCATCGCAGTCGGTCACCACCAGATGAATGAAGCGCCTGAAGAAACGCTGATGGCCATCAAAGACTTTTTGCAATGATGCAGGCGATGTCGGCGGCCAGAGCGCAAGAAATTGCAGCCACCTTCGACCTGCGCGCCCTGCCCACTGACTTTTACGCCAACCCTTACCCGGTGTATGACGTGCTGCGAAAGCAAACGCCGGTTCGATTGATGCCAGACGGTTCGTATTTTTTAACCCACCACGCGGACTTAGTGGCCGTGTACCGCGATGCGCAAACCTTCAGCTCAGATAAAAAAATCGAGTTTGAACCCAAGTACGGCGCAGCGTCGCCCCTGTTTGCGCACCACACCACCAGCTTGGTGTTTAACGACCCACCTCTGCACACACGGGTGCGCAGCCGAATCATCGGCGCACTGACTCGGCGGGCGATTGCAGGCATGGAGGCGAGTCTGACCGCGTTGGTCGACAGCCTGCTGGATGACTTGCAGGTCAAAGGCAGTGGCGATTTGATTGAAGATTTTGCGTCCGCCATTCCAGTCGAGGTGATTGGCAACTTGCTGGGCGTACCGCATGCAGACCGGGCGCCGCTCCGAGGCTGGTCGCTGGCGATCTTGGGGGCGCTGGAGCCCAAACTTACTGCTGAACAAGAAGCGCTCGGCAACCGCAGCGTGACTGAATTCACTGATTACCTAAAAACGCTTGTTCTACAGCGACGCCAGCACCCGGGCGACCCTGAGCATGATGTGCTGACGCGTTTGATTGGGCAGGAAGACGGCGACAAGCTGAGCGAAGCCGAGCTGCTACAAAACTGCGTCTTTATATTGAACGCAGGCCATGAAACCACCACCAATTTGATTGGCAACGCGCTGGTGGCGTTGACTGAGCAGCCTGACGTGAGAACAGAATTACTATTAAAACAGGAGCTGCTTGCGCCCGATTTAATTGGCCTAGAGGCCTATTTAATACCTGTAATTGACGAATTTTTGCGTTTTGAGTCGTCAAATCAGTTCAGCAACCGCCGCACTTTGAAAGACACGCAAATCGGAGGTGTCAATATTGCCGCAGGCAGCCTTCTAACGTTGTGCATAGGCGCAGCCAACCGTGACCCATCAGCATTTGAGCAGCCCAACCAGTTACTGCTGGAACGCAAAAACAACCGCCATTTGGCCTTTGGCTTGGGCATTCACCAATGCGCCGGAATGAGCCTGGCGCGACTCGAAGGTCGTATTGCCATTGGCCGGTTTTTGCAGCGTTTTCCCAACTACCGACTCACGGAAGCACCGACCCGAGGCGGGCGTGCACGCTTCAGGGGCTTTTTGCACGCGCCTTTCGGAGTAACAACATGAATCGCGTAGACCAGCACTGCTTTGACCTTTGCTTCAGCCCCAAACTTCCTGCCATTCGACTATGAATGCAGTTCATACCTGCACGGTTCGCAGCAGGCCAATCAGCGGTGTGCACGCCGTGCAAATGCGCAGCAACCGTTCGTTCGACAAGCATTGGCATGACACGTACGGGCTTGGTTTAATAGATGAAGGTGGGCAAGTCTCAGCCAGCGGGCGCGGGCAAGTTCGGGCGCTGGCGGGGCAAATCATCACCACCAACCCGGGCGAGGTGCACGACGGCGTACCGATTCAACGACACGTAAGAAGCTGGCGCATGGTGTTTGTTACGCCTGAATGTCTGGCTGGACTGGTGGGGCAATCAGAGGTGGAGTTGTCTAAGCCGGTGTTGGACGATGCCGTGCTTTGTCATGCGTTTGATCAGCTCTTTGGCCATTGGAACGCTACGCCAACAGCCGATGAGCAATCAATCCTTGAAGAATTGCTGACGCAAGCGTGCGGCTTGATGGTTCTTCGTTACAGCAGCAAGCCGATGGCCGATGAACGCTTCTCATCGC
>JANOWB010000217.1:0-19619 GCA_031417695.1 Polaromonas sp. | reverse complement strand
CTTGTCGCCGGTGACCAGCACCAAGTCGTCATGGCTGCTTAGTAAGTCCCACAAAAACTGATCGCCAGGGTCTGGCGCTCTTGGTGTGGTTTGCAAAGGCAGGGCAGGCAAGATGATGGCGTGCCGAACCAGGTCGGTCAGGACCACATCGATTTCTAACTCTTCAAGCCGATGCAGCTGTAAGAGTTTTGGCCGCAGCAGCACCCGGCGATATTCGGCAAGAAGGTCGGCAGACAGCGCAAAGCGAAAATTGGCGCGCAGCATGCCATCTAGAGCTTTAGCTACCGGGGAGTCAGCTTGGCTGGTAATCAGCCCGGCAACCACCACATTGGTGTCGATGATAAAAACCGGGCTCACTGCGCGCGGCGCACTTTTTGTGTTTCGCCAAGCGCCAGTTCCAGGGCCTGCTGCTCATCAAGCCTGCTGGAGTCGCGAGCGCGGATAACGAGTTCGGCGGCTTCGTTGCGCGACTTGACACCGTAAAAATCCAGGCTTTCATCAATCAGCTGTCCAATGGTTTGGCCGCGCAGTGCAGCGGTTTCTTTGAGTGCGCGGTGGCGTGGCTCAGAAAGCGTAATGGTGAGGCGAGTCATAGAGCGGCAGTCATTCAAAATATTAGTGCTTAGATGATTATGCACCAATATGCATACGCACCAGATGTTCAGCCTGAAGACTAGCCGGCGTGCAAATTCAAGCAAATCAACGGCGAAAAATGTAATCTGCAAGCGGCGACAATCTCGCCTCAATGCCGTACCTGCACACTCTTCTCGCGTTTTTGCCTCTTTGCCTTCCTTGGCTTAACCCATTCGCTCCCGGCCCGTCGCCTGTGGTTGGGCCTTGGCTTTTTTCTATGGCGGCCTTCGCTGGAGTTTTGCTGCTTTTGGCATTGCGCAGCAGCGCGCGGCTTGTGTCTCCCACCGTAGCACGCGTCGAATCGTCTCGCGCGATGGCCTGGTCTTTGCTGGCGGCTGGCCTCATCAGCAGCGTACTGGCGCTGCTGCAGTACTTTAATGTTGAAGCCTTGTTTGCCCCGTGGGTCAACGCCACTGAACCAGGCCAAGCGTTTGCCAACTTGCGCCAGCGCAATCAGTTTGCTTCGCTGACTAATCTTGCTCTGGCGGCTTTGCTGGTGTGGGCTACGCAGACCACTAGCGGTAAGCTTGGCAGGGCGCTGAATTGTGCGGCGTTGGCTGGCGCGGCGCTGCTGGCTGCTGGCAATGCAGCGTCAGCTTCGCGCACGGGCGTGGTTCAAATTATTCTGTTGGCGGTGCTATTTGGGTTGTGGGGCGGTTGGCGTCATCAATTGGTGCGCTTGATTTTGGTTTGCGCTGTGGTGGCCTACGCCGCCGCTGCGGTTGCGCTGCCCTTTGCCGCTGGGTTTGACTGGTCTGCACACGGCTTGTTTGCGCGGCTGCAAGCCGGTGACGAGCCGTGTGCCAGCCGCCTCACGCTGTGGTCAAACGTGCTGCACTTAATTGCGCAAAAGCCGTGGCTGGGCTGGGGCTGGGGCGAGCTGGACTACGCGCATTTCATCACGCTGTATGACGAGCCGCGGTTTTGTGACATTTTGGATAACGCGCACAACTTGCCGCTGCACTTGGCGGTTGAATTGGGCGTGCCGGCCGCGCTGGCTATTTGCGTCGGCTTTGCGTGGTGGGTGATTCGCCGAAAGCCTTGGGCTGAAAGTAACCCAGCCCGCCAACTGGCATGGGCAGTGATGGCCGTGATATTGCTGCACAGCATGCTTGAATACCCGCTGTGGTACGGGCCGTTTCAAATTGCCTTTGGCTGGTGTGTTTATGCGCTGTGGCCTGCAAGCGCAAAAACGCCTCAAAATGCCTCAAAATCAGCATCAAATAGCCGTCTTAGCCAATTAACACGGGCGCAAGCAGCTATTTTATTTATAGCGTTTTTAAGCTATGCCGCTTGGGACTACTACCGCATCAGCCAGATTTATATGCAGCCTGAGCAGCGCGATGCGGCTTACCAGTCTGACACGCTGCAGAAAATTCGCGGCTCGTGGCTGTTTGCTGACCAGGTTCGGTTTTCTGAGCTGCTGCTCACGCCGCTTGCGCCAGCCAACGCAGCCTGGGTGTTTGAAGCAGCCGAGCGCACGCTGCATTACTCACCCGAGCCCCGCATTGCTGAAAAGGCCATCGAAAGCGCCGTGATGCTGGGCCGCGATGATGAGGCGATAGCCTACCTTGCGGCGTATCGCGCGGCTTTTCCGGCTGAACACGCGCGTTGGTCTAAAGGCAATGCAAAAGTCCCCTGACTTTTGCCTCACCGTGATCCATAAGCTGTCTCGCTACCCTTCAAAGGCGAACTGGCTGATGTCGCGCGCGTGATGCAACACGCGAACCACTGTCAAGCGCTCTTTTTCTGCCAGATAAAAAAGAACGTAAGCAGTTGAGGTGGGCCAGCTCCTTAGGCCAATGGCCAATTCTGGGCGGGCTCTCCCCATCAACGGCTGCAGCAACAAGGTTGTGATTTCGCTGTCAATCTTGTCAAGAAGCTTGTCTGCGGCTGCCAGGTTTTCTTCAGCTAGAAAAAGCCAAGCTTCTAATAAATCAGACTCTGCACTCTTTGTAAATTGAGCCTTTAGCGGGGCCGCCCGACTCATTTTTTCAAATTTTTCTGACCTGCAACAGTGCGCATAGTGCGAACAACGCGGCCCTTGGCCTTGATCGCCGCCATATCTCCGGGGGCAGTTCGCCCCAACTTCGCGTCTTCCAGTCCGCGTGCAATGTCGGACTTTAGCGCTGCCAGGCTGGCAGTTTGCACACTCTGGTAAGTCTCAAAAAAGCGCAACGCTTCTCGCACAACCTCGCTGGCCGAGCCGTACATGCCAGAAGATACCTGCTCACGCACCCGACTTTCAAGCGCTGCTGGAAGTGAAATGTTTAACGACATGCTTACAACCTTGTTTGAATGTCAAAGATTGCCATTTTATGGCGTTTTGTGTGCCGTGCGAAAACCGGGCACCGCGTGGGTTTCTCAAGACACTTGGTTTAAAAACCCCCCATGCAGGCGATGTCAACGGTTCGTAAAACTACCCGACTTGCCGCCATGCTTTTCCAGCACCCGCACGTCAGTCATGGTCATGCCGCGGTCAACTGCTTTGCACATGTCGTAAATGGTCAGCAGTGCAATTTGCACAGCGGTCAAGGCTTCCATTTCCACGCCGGTGGGGCCAATGGTTTCAACCACGGCGGTGCAGGCGATGCTGCTGGTTGCCTCGTCTGCCGTGAAGTCAACGTTCACATGGGTAAGGGCCAGCGGGTGGCATAGGGGAATCAAGTCGCTGGTTTTTTTGGCCGCCATGATGCCCGCTACCCGCGCTATGCCCAGCACGTCGCCCTTTTTTGCGTTGCCCGCCAAAATGAGCGCCAGTGTGGCGGGCAGCAGCACAATGCGGCCGTGGGCTGCGGCGCTGCGGTGCGTGGCTGCTTTGCCCGCCACATCCACCATATGCGCCTGGCCTTGGGCGTTAAAGTGGGTGAGTTGCGCTGCGTCTTTCATGGCATTTCCAAATAGTTACAAAACCTTTACTGCGATTCGTCATCATATGAGCTTCAAAACGCCGAGGTGATCCGATTTGATTTCAATGATTCGTTTTAAAAAGCTGCTAATCGTGGCGGCGCTTGCTGCCAGCCCTACGGCATTTACGCAAAGCACGCCAGCGCCGGTTGCACCGCGCTCAACTGGCACATTGCCCACGCTGGGCGACAGCTCCGAGCTGTCTGCCGCAGCTGAGCGGCGCATTGGCGACCGCATTGCCGCCAGTATTTACCGCGACCCTGACTTTATTGACGACGCGATTTTGAGCGACTACGTGCAAAGCATTTGGCAGCCGCTGCTGGCGTCAGCCCGATCGAGGGGCGACTTGAGCCCAGAGATCAACGAGCGCTTTGCTTGGGAAGCGTTTTTGATTCGTGACCGCTCCGTGAATGCGTTTGCGCTGCCAGGCGGTTATTTCGGCGTGCATTTGGGGCTGATTGGCACCGTTAGCAGCGCTGACGAGCTGGCGGCCGTGCTGGGCCATGAGATCAGCCATGTCACGCAGCGGCACATTTCCAGGCTGATTACTCAGCAGTCCCGTTCGGCCCCGTGGATGATTGGCGCGATGATTTTGGGCGCGCTCGCTGCCAGTAAAAATCCGCAGGTAGCCAATGCCTTGATGACTGGCGGGCAGGCCGTGGCCGCACAATCGCAGCTTAATTTTTCGCGGGACATGGAGCGCGAAGCTGACCGTGTGGGTTACGGCATCATGACGGGCGGTGGGTTTGACCCGCGCGGCATGGCCACCATGTTTGAAAAGCTGCAGCAGGCATCGCGTTTGAATGACAGCGGCGGCTTTCCGTACCTGCGCTCGCACCCACTAACGACTGAGCGGCTGGGCGATGCGCAGGCGCGCTTTCAGCTCAACACGCCGGGCGCAGACAAGCTAGTTGCGCCCTCGCTTGACGGGCGAGTTGTGCACGCCATGATGGCGGCGCGCGCCCGCGTGCTGGCCGAGCCCGGTGTAGATGCGCTGCGCTCTGCCGCCAGCGATGGGCAGCGCGCGGGCAACACGCTGACCGAAAAAACGGCGGCTTCGTTGTATGGCGGCGCGCTGGCAGCGGCCAAGCTGCGAGACTTCAAATTGGCGGCTTCGCTGGCGGCGCAACTCAGCGCCCTGCTGGGCAAGTCGGGCCTGGCTGCGACATCAAGCAACACAACCAACACAACCAAGCCCAGCTTGACCCAAGCCGCCACGCAACTGGCGCTTGAAGTCGAGCTGCTGGCAGGCAACGTGCCACCGGGCGCGGCGCAGTTTGACCTCAGTAAAGCCGCGCAAACCAGGCAGCGTGCAGACTTGCTGCTGCAGTCGCGCGCCATGCTGGCCGCTGGCCGCGCCGCTGATGTTTCTGGTGCGCTGCTGGGCTGGGTCAATTCACGGCCAAAAGACGTCGGCGCGTGGCTGCTGCTGGCGCAGGCTTATGGCCAGCAGGGGAAAGACGTGCGCGCCATTTGGGCTGACGCCGAAGCGCGGGTGGTGCAGTTTGACTACACAGCCGCGCTTGACCGCCTGAAAGCCGCGCAAGCCAAAATGCGCAGCAACCCAGCCAGCGGCGACTTTATGGACGGCTCGATTGTGGACACCCGAGCTCGACAGGTCGAGCTACTTGTTCGGGAGCAAGCGCTCCAGGACAAACTCGATCGCTAACTGCAGCGCCGAGTACAGCAGCGAGCCAATCAGCGCAGCGGTAAAGCCAGTCACACTGAACCCGTCGAGCAGGCTGGCTGCGGCCCAAAACATCAGCGCGTTGATCACAAACAAAAACAGGCCCACGGTGATGACGGTAACGGGCAGCGTTAGCAGCACCAACACCGGCCGCACGATGGTGTTCAAAATGCCCAGCACTGCAGCGGCGATTAGCGCCGAGGTAAAGCTGGTCACCACCACGCCGGGGTACAAATAAGCAACCGCTAGCAAAGCGGCTGCGCTGCAGAGCCATTTAAGAATAAATTTCATATTCACAGAATACCACCTGAGATGCTGCGCTGACGCATCGCCGCCGCTCAGTCTAGGCCCGCCAGCAAACCTGCCCCGGCCAACGCGGTTGCATAGCCCGTCATTCGGCTGGATTCCGGCTGTTGACCCGCTGTAACGGGCTTTAGCTCGCAGCCCAGCTTGGGGCGGCGTGCGTCCAGTACCCGCCCCAGTCCGAATTGCAGCGTTAGCGCCTGAGTCAACTCACACAAATTTTGCTGCGCTAGTGCAAGCCGGGTGTGTACAACGTCTTGCGGTTTGCCTGCCTGCAGCAGCTGCGCCGCGACGCCCGCCAACGCCGTGTCGGCCCAGCTTTGTTGCCAGCTTAAAACAGCGCCGGGCGATACCCACTTGCTGATGTGGCTGTGAATATTCGGGGCGCAACCCACCAGCACCCAACAAGTAGGCGCTTGGCTAGCTGTGTGCAACATAGGCTGCAGCAGCGTGTTGGCGTAAGCTGCGTCGTTGACAAAAACAATGATGGTTTCGGTTTGCATAACGGCCTTTCTGAGTTACGGTAAATGAGTCAATCAAGCACCTGGCTACTGAACGAAATTGCCGGGCTTGTTGCGGCGCGCTGCCCACAGCCCCGCGCCCAGCACCCCGCAAATCGCCACCGCATAGGTGGCCCATTCGGCCACCAGTTGCATGGTTTTTGCAGACGGCAAACTGTCTGGGCCGCCATACAAGTTGTCCAGCAATTGCTCGCTGACAATCATTTTGGCGGCGGTAAAAGCCAGCACCGCAGCGCCGATGTGAATGATGACGGGAAAGCGCTCCACCAGCTTTAGCACCAGCGTGCTGCCGTACACCACAATCGGCACACTGACCAAAAGCCCAATGATCACCAGGTCAAACGAGCCTTGCGCGGCGCCCGCAACACCCAGCACGTTGTCAATGCCCATCAGCGCGTCGGCCACCACAATGGTTTTCATGGCCCCCCAAAAGGTGCTGGCCACGGGACCGCTGTGCTCGGTGCCGCCCGCGTTGCCCAGCAACCGGTAGGCAATCCACAGCAGCCCCAAGCCGCCGACCAGCAGCAGGCCAGGAATCTTGAGCAGCCAAACCACGCCCACCGTCATGAGGGCGCGCACAACAATGGCGCCCACCATGCCCCAGGCGATGGCCTTTTTTTGCAGGTGCGGCGGCAGTTTGCGTGCGGCCAGCGCAATCACAATCGCGTTGTCGCCAGCCAATACGAGGTCAATCAAAATAATGGCCAGCAAGGCCGACCACCAGGGGGAAGAAAACAATTCCATCGAAAACTCCGTTCAAGCGTTGACCCAACTGAACAGAATTTCGCGAATTTCGAAGGCGACTGCTTATGCGGTGCATCGCGGCAGCTATCACTTCTTCAAACGCTTCGACAAAACCTGTTCAGGCTTTTAATCGAAGGTCTGGCTCAACATACATCGTGCTGTATGCCCAACAGGCCGGAAAGGTAGGTGCGATACCCTTCGGGTTGACGGCGTTGTTGTGGGGAGTTACTCCCCCTCGGTCATATCATTGGACAATAAAAGAAATTTGATTGCAAGCCGTACGGTGCCCCACCGCGTGTTTGCGCGTTTGTCCTACATCCTTGTTTCATGTCAGCCATCCACATCACCGATATTGAAGCCGCCATTAACTATTGGCGTGCCAAAAGCCCCTCGCCAGACGGCATTACGCTGGCACCGGAGCTGCGCGCGCTGGCCACCGTGTACGCCATGCTGGTTTTTTATCACGAAGACGAAGCCAGCATTGCCGGGTTTCCGCCCAAAGCCATGGACGCCTGGATGGCCTGGTACGACACCACCATTGACGCGCCGTGTATTGCCATTTGCTCGACCAGCCAGGGCGATGAAATGTGCAAAGGCTGCGGCCGCACTTTTGATGAAGTGCAGCATTGGCCCAGCATGAGCGCGTTTGACAAGCGCGGCACGTGGCGGCGCATCACGCAAGAAGCCACCGCCTGGCGCTTTGGCCGCTATGCCGACCGGGCGCTTGAAAATACCCAAAAACAGCCTTAAAACAGCCTTAAATAGGTATCTAATATGCCTTTAGCCCAATAAAATCGGGCGCGAGCAGCTATTAATATTGTAGTGATTGGCATACACTCGACCCATGCGCCGCCTGACCCAAGCCCCCAACATTGCCATCGCCGCGCTGTGGGCTGACACGCTGCAACAAGCCGGCTTTTCAGCCAGTGTGCAGCGCTATTTTTTGGGCGGTATTGCAGGAGAATTACCACCCGACCAGTGCTTGCCTGAAGTCTGGCTAACGCATGACCATGAAGAGGCCGCCGCGCGCCAGTTGCTGGACGACCTGCAACACACGCCGCAGCGTCGGTGGTTGTGCGCTTGCGGTGAAATGGTTGAAGGCGGCTTTGAGAGCTGCTGGCAGTGCGGCCTGGCGATGCCTGCCTAGCGGCTGGCGAGCAGCCTCACGACAAGCGCGTCACGCCCGGCAGCTCACACGCATAGATCGCATTGCGCAGCGCGGCAATCGCCTCATACCGCGTAAAACTGCGCCGCCACGCCAGCACCACGCGGCGGCTGGGAATGTGCCCGACAAAGGGCAGGTAAGTGATCAAAGGTGCGTCAATCGCTTTGTTTTTTGCCGCTTTTTTGCCGGCTGCAGGGGCCTTGGCGCTGACAGCCTGCGCCGCCAGCTCTGCGCTGGGTACACCCAGGCGCGGCACCAGCGTGATGCCCATACCCGCAGCCACCATGTGTTTGATGGTCTCGAGTGACGAGCCTTCAAAGCTTTTGCGAATGCCGTCCGCGTTGCTTGAAAACCGCGCAAATTCGGGGCACACCTCCAGCACGTGGCCCCTGAAGCAATGGCCATTGCCCAGCAGCAGCATGGTTTCGCTTTTCATTTCTTCAGCGGTTACGCTGTCGCGTTGGGCCAGCGGGTGCGCGCTGGGCACCGCCGCCATAAAAGGCTCGTCGTACAGCGGGGCAATAGCCAGGTTGCTGTCGGGAAAAGGCTCAGCCAAAATCGCGCAGTCAATGTCGCCGTTGCGCAGCTCTTCAAGCAACTTCACGGTAAAGTTTTCTTGCAGAATAAGCGGCATTTGCGGTGTGGCGGCAATGATTTTTCGCACCAGCTCCGGCAGCAAATACGGGCCAATGGTGTAGATCACCCCCAAGCGCAAACTGCCCGCCAGCGGGTCTTTGCCGCGCTTGGCTATTTCTTTGATGTGGTCGGCCTGCTCCAGCACGCTTTGCGCTTGCCGAATAATTTCTTCACCCAGCGGCGTCACGGTAATTTCGTTGGCGTTGCGCTCAAAGAGTTTGACCTGCAGTTCTTCTTCGAGTTTTTTGATCGCCACACTCAGCGTGGGTTGCGACACATGGCAGGCGTCAGCGCCTTTGCCAAAGTGCTTTTCGCGCGCCACGGCCACTATGTATTTGAGTTCAGTTAGCGTCATGTGGCTATTGTGGGGCTTGCTGCCAGCTATGCGCTGTGGCTGGGCACTCTTACCAGCCGCCAAAGCAGAGCCCGGTGTTTGCAGCGCCCGGCCACAATCTTTTTGCGTTCTGCAGACAAGCTAGGATGCAAGTGCGCGCTGACAACGCAAAAACAGGTAAGTCAGGGTTGTTTTTAGAGTCAAATAGCCTTCTAGCCCAATTAAATAGGGCGCGTGCAGCTATTAAGTTAATAGTAAATGAAAGCTCAGCCGTCTCCTTGTTGCCACCCGCGTGATGCTGCGAAAAGCCCGCTTCACTTCACCTTCAACGTGACCTATCAATGACTTACACCTTCGTTTCCGCCACGATTTTGCTGCTGCTTATTACCGACCCGTTTGGCAACATTCCGATTTTTGCCAACGCGCTTAAAAACGTGCCGCCCAAGCGCCGGCCGCTGGTGATTTTGCGCGAGGTGCTGATTGCTTTTACGCTGCTGCTGGTGTTCATGTTCATCGGTGAAGGCTTTTTGCGCGTCATGAATCTGAGCGCGCTGGCGCTGCAAATTGCAGGCGGGGTGATTTTGTTTTTAATCGCCTTGCGCATGATCTTTCCGCCGCCGGTGGTTGAAGATCTGGCAGGCCTGCAAACCGAGCCGCTGATAGTGCCGCTGGCTATTCCTGCACTGGCTGGGCCATCGGCATTGGCCACCGTGTTGCTGCTGGTATCCCAAGCGCCTGAGCGCCGCTGGGAATGGATAGCCGCCCTCAGCGTGACCATGGCGGTGTGCGCCGTGGTGCTGGTGCTGGCCGAGCGCATTCAGCGCGTGCTGGGTGAGCGTTTTGTGGTGGCGGTGGAGCGGTTGATGGGCTTGATTTTGGTGGCTGTGGCGGTTGAGATGCTGCTGCGCGGCATCAAGGAGTTTGCGTTGCAGGTCAGGTAACAGCTCCAAAGGTTGAGGCTCTTCAGGAAACCTTTTTTAGCGCCGGGCATTGCCGCAGTGCGAGGATTTTTGCTGGCGTCTGACTTTACACTTCGGGCGCGCACGACAAGCAACATCTATTGCTTGTGGCCCGCCATTAAAAGCTAAAGACCGCATGCAACCGCTTCCCGACCGAACGCACGACAACTCAACCTCAAACAGCGCAAGCCACCAGCCTGCCGACACCAGCCTGGCCAGCACAACCAGCGAATTTCAACCCTACCAGCCGCCCCTGCGCGAGCGAAACCTTGAGCAAACGACGATTTGGGTGGTTGTACTTTTGCTGGCCGGCATTGGCTTTGCCGCGGTCACGGTGTGGATGTTTTTGCCCAGCATGCTGCCCAAATTGCCGCTGACTTTTCTGTAGCTCCGCAGTAGTTAGGCCAGCGCCGCCACCTTCTGCTCAATCGCGCCAAACACGCTTTGCCCGTCTTTGGCTTTCGCTTCAATGCGAATCGTGTCGCCAAACTTCATGAATTCGGTAATGGGTGCGCCGCCTTCAATGGTTTCAATGGCGCGCTTTTCTGCAATGCAGCTGTAGCCGTGCGTCCAGTCTTTGTTGCTCACGGTGCCTGAACCGATTACGCTGCCCGCGCGCACGTTGCGGGATTTGCAGATGTGGGCAATTAGTTGGCCGAAATGAAACGTCATTTCTGGCCCGGCCTCGCACATGCCGACTTTGCGGCCATTCCAGGTGCTTTGCAGCGTCATGTGCAATCTGCCGCCTTGCCATGCATCGCCGAGTTCGTCCAGCGTAACCGCCACGGGGCTAAAAGCTGTGGCTGGCTTGCTTTGAAAAAAGCCGAAGCCTTTGGCCAGCTCGGCCGGGATCAAATTGCGCAGCGACACATCGTTGGCCAGCATCACCAGGCGAATGCCGTCCAGCGCTTGTTCGGGCGTTGCGCTCATGCGCACGTCGCCGGTAATCACGGCAATTTCTGCTTCAAAATCAATGCCGAACTCTTCACTGGCCACCACCACGTCGTCCCTGGGCCCAATGAAGTCGTCGCTGCCACCCTGGTACATCAGGGGGTCGGTGTAAAAAGTGTCGGGCACTTCTGATTTGCGCGCGGCGCGCACCAGCTCAACGTGGTTGATAAACGCCGAGCCGTCGGCCCATTGGTAGGCGCGCGGCAGCGGGGCCATGCACTGGGCAGGCTCAAACGGAAACGCGTGGCGTGCTTTGCTGGCTGTGGAAGTGCCTTCAGCGGCACGATTGAGCGACTCATACAGGTCCTGCAGTTGTGGGGACATGAAGTTCCAATCGTCTAGTACCTGCTGCAGTTTGTTGGCAATGCCAGTTGCATAATGGGCTGTGGACAAGTCGCGTGAGACCACAACCAGCTGGCCGTCTCGTGAGCCGTCTTTGTAGGTGGCGAGTTTCATTAAAAATCCTTGGGGGCCCCGCTGGGCGTTACGATAAGTGAAATCGATTTACCTAAAAGTAATCTCGCAAATAATTATAGGTTTGAACGCAGCGCGTTTTTAGCGCCGTTGCCTTGCCTTCTCACACGCCATGGCACAGCCCCGAATTCGCCCCACGCAAGACGCTGTTGACGACGCCCAGCCGGGCGTTGCGGCGCGCGCTGGCATTCAATCGGTTGAGGTCGGTTTTGGCCTGCTCGACGTGCTGGCCAACGCGGGCGCACCGCTTAATTTGCGAGATTTGGCGGCGCAAGCCAACATGAGCGCGGCCAAAGCGCACCGTTATCTGGTCAGTTTTCAGCGGCTGAAGTTGGTGGTGCAAGACGGCGCCAGCACGCGCTATGACCTTGGCCCGGCGGCGCTAAAGTTAGGGCTTGCTTCGCTTTCAAGGATTGACGCCGTTAAGTTGGCTCGCGCCCGCTTGCCGCTGCTGATGGGCGAACTTGGGCAAACGCTGGCGCTGGCCGTGTGGGGCAACCAGGGTCCGACCATCGTGCACTGGGAAGAATCGCCGCAGGTCATTACCGTCAGTTTGCGCTTGGGCGACGTCATGCCCTTGACGTCGTCGGCCACCGGCTTGTGCTTTGCGGCGTTCATGGCAACCAGCCAAAACGCAGCCAAAACGCGGCTGCAAAGTTTGCTCAAGGCCGAAATGGCCAGCACCCAAAAGCTGGGCCGGCAAGACTTGCCCACCAGCCTTTCGGCGGTCAATGCGCTGCTTGATGAAGCCAGAGCGCACGGCGCGGCAAGGGTGGTCAACACGCTGTTGCCGGGCGTAGGCGGCTTTTGCGCGCCGGTTTTTGACGCAGACGGCCACATGGTGCTGGGCATGGTGGCGCTGGGCTCGCTGGTGTCGTTTGACCCGGCTTTTGATGGCCAAGTGGCCACGCCGCTCAAGGCGGCAGCCCGCCAGTTGTCTCGTGATTTGGGCTTCGTGGCCGCATGACCAACTCGCCGGGTTTGCACGCATCGCCAGGTTTGCGCGCATCGCCGGGCTGGCGGCCCTTGGCGCTGGTAGTAGCTGTGGTGGTGCTGGCCCATGCGCTGGTGCTGCAAGGCTCGCCCGCGCAGTTTGGCCATTTTGAAGGCGCCGCTGACCCGGACGAAGCGGGCGGCAAAACGTTTGCCACCCGCAGTATTGACCCGCCGAGCCAGCCGGTTGCGGCAGCTGCTACTTCCCCTGCGGCCCCGGCGCCCAAAGCGCCTCCAACCCCTCCCCAGGCGGTAAAAACCAAGCCAAATAGGCCTTTAGACCAAGAAATACGGGCGCGAGCAGCTCCTGAATCAATAGCGAAAACCACCTCACCCACTGCGCCGGTCACACCCACGACGACACTCGCATCCACTCCCATTCCCACTCCCGCTCCTGCTTCCACGGCTACCGCAGCGCTGGAGGTGCCGCCGGAAAGTGCTGCTGCCTTGCCCGCATCTGCATCTACATCTGCATCTGCAGCCACCGCCAGCATGCCCGCAGGCCCGCAAACCACGCAGGTCAGCGCGGTCACGCTGCCGGGTTCCGCCCGCCTGCAGTACAGCGTGGTTGGCCTGGCCAAAAGCCTGAACTACCAAGCCAGCGCCGAACTGCTCTGGAAAGCAAGCGGCGACCGGTACGAAGCGGTGCTAAAAGTCAGCGCGTTTTTGGTCGGCTCCCGCAGCTTGAGCAGCGTGGGTCAAATCACCGCCACCGGGCTGGCCCCGACCCGGTTTGCAGACAAAGCCAGGCAAGAATTAGCCGCGCATTTTGAGCCAACCAAGGGCAAAATTGTGTTCAGCGCCAACACGCCAGACGCACCGTGGGTAGAAGGCGCGCAAGACCGGGTCAGCGTGTTTTTGCAACTGGCGGGCATTTTGGCGGCCAAGCCGCAAGATTACCCGGCTAACGCCAGCATTTCGCTGTACACCGTAGGCCCGCGCGAGGCGGACACGTGGACATTTATGGTGGAGCAGACAGAAAACCTCGACTTGATGGGCGCGCCCATGGCCACGCTCAAACTGACCCGCAAGCCGCGCCGCGAATTCGACCAAAAAGTTGAGGTGTGGCTGGCGCCTTCACTGGGTTATTTGCCGGTACGTACCCGCATTACCCAGCCCAGCGGCGACTTTGTTGACCAGCGGCTGAGCGAGATCAGCAAGTAGCTGTAACAACGTAACAGGCCAGCCGTGATGGTTAGCCCTGTAAACCTTGAACTTGGCACTAACGTTGCTATATGCAGGCCTGTATGACCCGGTCTATGACGTATTCTCGTGCTTAGAATGCAGCAAGGAAATTTTTAATGCAAATGCTTTACGACTCAGAATCTTTTGTGGTGGTGCAAATTCACGCCAACGCTCCGGAAGAGTCCGCTCCCCAGCCCACCACGCCGCAATTGGCGCGCAACGGCTTTGAGATCGTTGACAAACGCTCTGGCAAAGAGGTTTACCTGGACGGCTCGTGGGCAGAAATGTTCGCCCAGCGCCTGAGCGCCTGGCAGCTTAACGCGCCCACCCAGCAAGAAATTGAAGACACGCTTGAAGGCTACAGCGGCCTGGCCAATACGCCGATTTCGCTACATTGATTCACATCCCCAACTGGGTCGCCCCGCCCGCACCGTGCGGCGGCCTCGGGGAAATACCCTGCGCTTGGTATCAAACTTGCGGCATAGTTCGTCTTTTAATTAATTCTCCAGCGCTGTTTAGCGCAAAGGACTTTTCATGAAATTCAAACTCGCCTTGCTTGCCGCTGCTTTGGTCTTTAGCCAAACCGCCAGCGCCAAAACCTTCAAGTGGACCAGCGCCAGCGACATTCCTACGTTGGACATCCATTCGCAAAACAATGCGCTTGGCAACGGCGTGCATGCAGCGGTGTATGAGTCGCTGGTGTACTACAACAGCAAAACTTTCAAGATTGAGCCGGTGCTGGCCACCAGCTGGACACTGGTCAACCCGACCCTTATGCGCATTGAGCTGCGCAAAGGTGTGAAATTCAGCGATGGCTCGGCTTTCACGGTAGATGACGCGGTTTTTTCAATCAACCGTTCAATGGCCAAAACGTCTAACTTCAATGTCTTTGCCCAAGGCATCGACAAAGCCACCAAAACCGGTGAAAGCACGCTGGAGATCTCCCTCAAAGCGCCCAACCCGGTGCTGATGAACCAGCTCACCGAGCTGCGCATGATGAGCAAAGCCTGGGCTGAGAAAAACAAATCGCTTGAGCCAAAAGACATCAAAACCAAAGACGAAAGCTTTGCGCACCGCAACGCCATGGGCACCGGCCCCTTCATGGTCGAAAGCTGGCAGCCTGACCAAAAGCTGGTCTTCAAGCGCAACCCCAACTGGTGGGGCAAGCTGGACGGCAACATCACCGAAATTGTTTACACGCCCATCAAGTCTGAAGCTACACGAGTTGCCGCGCTGTTGTCTGGCGAAGTCGATTTGGTGCTGGACCCCAGCCTGCAAGACTTGGGCCGCATGCGCAGCAACAGCGCGTTAAAGGTCATGGACGGCGCTGAAAACCGCACCATTTTCTTCGGTATGGACCAGTTCCGTGACGAGCTGGTGGGCTCCAACATCAAAGGCAAAAACCCCCTCAAAGACGTGCGCGTTCGCAAAGCGCTGTACCAGGCGATTGACAGCGCCACGCTGAACCGCGTGGCCATGCGCGGCTTGAGCCAGCCCACCGGCACGCTGGTGTCGCCGCAAGTTAACGGCTGGACGAAAAAGGTCGATGCGCGTTGGCCGTTTGACATTGACGGCGCCAAAAAATTACTGGACGAAGCGGGTTACAAGGATGGTTTTGAGGTCGACTTGGCGTGCCCGAACAACCGTTACATCAACGACGAAGAAATCTGCCAGGCCGTCACGGCCATGTGGTCAAAAATCGGCGTAAAAGCCAAGCTGCGCACGCTGCCGCTGGTGACGTACTTCCCCATGATTCAGCGCTATGAAGCGAGCATTTACATGCTGGGCTGGGGCGTGCCGACGTTTGATGCGCTGTACAGCCTGCAGTCACTGGTGCGCAGCGTGGGCGCAGGCGGCGACGGCAACTACAACGTGGGCCGCTATTCAAACCCGCAAATGGACGCGCTGATTGAACGCATCAAGAAAGAAACCGATGCCAAAAACCGCAACGATTTGATTGAAAAAGCGCTGGAGTTGTCGCATCTAGACGTGTCACACATCCCGCTGCACAACCAGATCATTCCGTGGGCCATGAAGAAAAACATCGACGTGGTGCACCGCGCTGACAACCGCATTGACTGGCGGCTGGTTAAGGTCAACTGAGACAGAACTGCACAACAAAAAAGGCCTTTCGAGGCCCTTTTTTGTTGTGCGTCCTAAGGTAAGTCCTGTGGTGGC
This sequence comes from Polaromonas sp., assembly GCA_031417695.1. GTDB lineage: Bacteria > Pseudomonadota > Gammaproteobacteria > Burkholderiales > Burkholderiaceae_C > Polaromonas. The sequence goes on along the minus strand of JANOWB010000217.1, from coordinate 3,949 downwards.
GCGCTATTTGCTGCGCTAGTATCGGGACAACTCTTTCAGCTTCATGCTCGCATTCATTCTTCAACGCTTGGTTCAAGCCGTGATCGTCATGATTTCGGTGGCACTTATCTCGTTTTTACTGTTTCAGTACGTCGGCGACCCGGTGGTGTTTTTGCTCGGCCAAGACGCGACACCCCAGCAAATTAAAGAATTGCGCGCCGACCTGGGGCTAGACAAATCCTTTGTGGTGCAGTTCTGGAATTTTCTGGGCAATGCCGTGCGCGGCGAGTTTGGCCTGAGCCTGCGCCAAGGCTCCAAAGTTTCGCGCCTGATCGCCGAGCGCCTGCCTGCCACGCTTGAGCTGGCCGGTGTTGCCGCGTTACTCGCGCTGGTGCTGGGCATACCCATGGGCGTGTACGCCGCCCTTAAACGCGGCACATTTTTAAGCCAGCTGTTCATGACCGTGTCGCTGCTGGGTGTGTCGCTGCCTACTTTTCTGGTCGGCATTTTGCTGATTTTGGTGTTTGCGGTCGGCTTGGGCTGGTTCCCCAGTTTTGGCCGGGGCGATGTGGTGCAAGTCGGCTGGTGGAGTTCGGGCTTGCTCACGCCCAAGGGCTGGCACCACATCGTGTTGCCAGCGCTCACACTGGCGATATTTCAGCTCACCCTCATCATGCGGCTGGTGCGCGCTGAAATGCTCGAGGTGCTGCGCACCGACTACGTCAAGTTTGCGCGCGCGCGGGGCTTGTCAAACACGGCTATTCACTTTGGCCACGCGCTTAAAAACACGCTGGTGCCGGTCATCACCATCACCGGTTTGCAGTTAGGCGCGCTGATTGCCTTTGCCATCATCACTGAAACCGTCTTTCAATGGCCGGGCATGGGGCTGCTGTTTATTCAGGCCGTGACGTTTGCTGATATTCCCGTCATGGCCGCCTACTTGTGCCTGACGGCGCTGATTTTTGTAGTGATTAACCTGGTGGTTGATTTGCTGTATTTTGTTGTCGATCCGCGCCTTCGCGTGGGCAAGTCTGGAGGCCATTGATGCTGACTGCCGTTAAACCGCAAAAGTTGATGGGAGCAGGCAGAGCCTTTGCCGCCATCACCGAGTTTCACCCCGAGCTCACTGCCTTTCGGCGTGACTTGCATGCCCACCCCGAGCTGGGTTTTGAAGAGGTGTACACCGCAGGCCGCGTCAAGCAAGCGCTTGAGCTGTGTGGGGTGGATGAAATTCACACTGGCATTGGCGTCACCGGCGTGGTCGGTATCGTCTACGGAAAGGGCAAAAGTAAAGATCAGCCCGGCAACATGATTGGCCTGCGCGCTGACATGGACGCGCTGCCGCTAACCGAGCACAACGCCTTCGGCTGGAAGTCTGGCCAGCCCGGAAAAATGCACGCCTGTGGCCACGACGGCCACACAACCATGCTGGTCGGTGCGGCGCGCTACCTGGCAGAAACGCGTAATTTCGACGGCACAGCAGTGCTGATATTTCAGCCCGGCGAAGAAGGCTACGCGGGCGCCAAAGCGATGATTGAAGACGGCTTGTTCGAGCGTTTTCCGGTGCAAGCGGCTTACGCCATGCACAACTGGCCGTCGATGCCGCCCGGCACGGTGGGCGTGAATCGCGGGCCCATGATGGCTGCTGCTGACCGCATCACGATCACCATTACGGGCAAGGGCGGCCACGGCGCGCACCCCTACATGACGATTGACCCGGTGCTGGTAGCGGCGCACATCATTACCGCGGTTCAAAGCATTGTCAGCCGCAATGTCAAGCCGCAAGACAGCGCGGTTATCAGCATTTGCGCCATGAACGCAGGCGACTTGGGAGCCATGAGCGTGATTCCCGGCACGGCCACGCTGGTAGGCACGGTGCGTACCTTCAACGCCGACGTGCAAGACATGATTGAAAAACGTCTGCACACATTGATTGCCTCAGTAGCTGAAGCGTTTGGCGCAACCGCAAGCATGAACTACGAACGCATTTACCCCGCCACCATCAACACGCCCGTCGAGGCGATGTTTGCCGCTGATGTTGCCGCCATGATGGTGGGTGAGCACAACGTGGTACGCGACATCGTGCCCAGCATGGGCGCCGAAGACTTTTCATTCATGCTGCAAGCCAAGCCCGGCGCTTACCTGCGGTTGGGCCAGGGCGATGGCTTGGGCCAGGCAGGCTGCTTTTTGCACAACAGCCGTTATGACTTTAACGACGAAGTGCTGCCACTGGGCGCGGCGTTGTTGGCGGGTTTGGTTGAACAGTCCATGCCCTTGGGCGTTTGAAGCAAAGTCTTTTTGAGTTAAAAACAGGAGAAAACATGTCAATTTCAGCATCAAAAACAACGCTAGCCCAATTAATACGGGCGCAAGCAGCTATTATTTTAGTAGCTGGTGCGGTCGGCTTTGTTGGCACGGTCAGTGCCAAAACCATTCGTATTGGTAATCAGGGCGATGCGCTGTCGATGGACCCGCACTCACTGAACGAGTCATTGCAGCTCAGCGTAACGGGCAATGTTTACGAACCTTTGGTGGGCCGAAACAAGGACTTAAGCCTGGCGCCCTTGCTGGCCACCAGCTGGAGCCAGCCTACGCCGTCAGTGTGGCGGTTCGAGCTGCGCAAGGGCGTGCAGTTTCATGACGGCACACCCTTCACGGCAGACGATGTGCTGTTCAGCCTGGCGCGGGCAGCCGCTGATGGCTCGGACATGAAGAGCTACACCAACGACATCAAAGAAGTGCGCAAGGTCAATGACTTTGTGGTGGAGATTGAAACCAAAGGCCCGTTTCCTATCTTGCCGGACGTGTTGTCGCTGGTCTATATCATGAGCAAAAAGTGGGCAGAAACCAACCAGGCCGCGCGCCCGGTCGACCGCCGCAAAGGCATTGAAAACGCCGCGTCTTTTCGCGCCAACGGCACTGGCCCATTCCGTGTGCGTGAACGCCAGCCCGGCATTAAAACCACGTTCAACAAAAGCGCAAATTACTGGGGCAAGGTTGAGGGCAATGTGACTGAAGTCATTTACACGCCGATCTCGAACGACCCGACCCGCGTGGCGGCGTTGATCTCTGGCGAGATCGACGTGATGGAACCTGTACCCGTGCAAGACATTGCACGAGTCAATGCCAGTGCCAACGCCAAAGCCATGACCGGCCCCGAGCTGCGCACCATCTTTTTGGGCATGGACCAAAAGCGTGACGAGTTGCTTTACTCCAGTGTGAAGGGCAAAAATCCGTTCAAAGACAAACGCGTGCGTCAAGCGTTCTACCAAGCGCTGGACATTGAAGGTATCAAACGCACGGTGATGCGTGGCGCGTCTAACCCGACCGCGTTGATGGTCGGCCCCGGCATCAACGGTTTTGACGCTGCCGCCAACAAGCGCTTGCCGTTTGATGTGGAAGCTTCCAAAAAATTGATGGCTGACGCTGGTTACGGCGCGGGTTTTGAAGTCACCATGAACTGCCCGAACGACCGTTATGTGAACGACGGTGAAATTTGCCAGGCAGTGGCTGCCAACTTGTCACGCATCAACGTGAAAATCAATTTGCAAGCTGAAACCAAGGGCACTTATTTCCCGAAAATTTTGCGCCGCGACACCAGCTTTTACCTGCTGGGCTGGACACCGGGCACCTACGATTCGCATAACGCCTTGAATGGCCTGATGCGCTGCGTCGATGACAAAGGTTCAGGCCAGTTCAACTTGGGTTCGTACTGTAACGCCAAGGTTGACGAGCTGATTGCCAAAATTCAGTCCGAAACAGACAAACCCAAGCGCGCCGCTTACATTGCCGAGGCCTTCAAATTGCACACTGATGACATCGGCCACCTGCCGCTGCACCAGCAAGCGCTGGCTTGGGGCGTGAGCAAAAAAGTTGACCTGGTGCAGATGGCGGATAACTTCATGTTCTTTAAGTGGATGACTGTGAAGTAAATTGAACCCTTCCTTCCCCTCCCGGGGGAAGGCTAGGA
>JANOWB010000216.1:0-5495 GCA_031417695.1 Polaromonas sp. | reverse complement strand
AGAAGCGGGTTCGGGGAGGCCCTCACCCCTGCCCTCTCCCAGAGGGAGAGGCAGAAGAAGAAAAACCGAAATTTTTGCGATGCGCAATCTCTTTATCCCCTCTCCCCCTGGGAGAGGGTTAGGGTGAGGGCTCCCCGAATCTGAACCCGAACCCGAATCCATTCCCCACCCCGTCCTGGCTGGGCTTGAAATAGTCAAACGAGACGGATTAAAAAATTTAGATGTCCGACGGCGGCTCGCCGACTAGTTTCTAAATTTTCCGGCTCGTTTGACTATTTCAAGGAACCGCGAAGCGGCCCAGCCTGCGGGTCGCCTTTCTTTTGCTTACTTTTCTTTGGCGAAGCAAAGAAAAGTGAGTAGCAGCCGGGCTACCCCCGGCAAACCACGTGAAGGCGAAAACGCTACAAAATTAAGAGCTGCTAGCGCCCGTATTCAGAAAGCCAAAGCCAAATTTAACCAGAAAAACAGAACTATCAGTAGTAACCAAATCCAAAGGAAACCGCTGCCCACGCAAATAATCCTCAAGACAAGTCAACAGCAACGGACTTCGATGCATACCAGTGCACCCCCGAATCTCATTAGCCGTCAACCAAACCGCCCGAACAATCCCCACATCCAGCGCCTGGCCTTCAACGTGCGCACCCAACTCGCCGCAAAACGCAAACCGCAGGTAGGTGATGTCCTCTTGCCCGCCAGGCTCGTCCGGGTGGGCGCGCTGAAAGCGGGACATGTACACACCCACCAGCGCAGTGGGTTTGAAGTGGTACGCGGTCTCCTCCAGTGTTTCGCGGGCACAACCGTTGGCCAGGCTCTCGCCGGGGTCGAGGTGGCCGGCTGGATTGTTGAGCCTTAGCCCATCGCGGGTATCTTCTTCAACCAGCAGAAATTTTTGAACGCCACCGAAGTCTTTTGCAATCACGGCGGCTACCGTCACGCTGGGTTTGAAGTGTCTGATCATAAAAGTCGGTTTGGTGGCCTAAAAAGAGCTGTTTTCAGTGTTAATAAATGATTTTAGTCAATAAATACGGGCGCGAGCAGCTATTACTTTAATAGCGTTTGATGTGCAGCCGAGGCGGATTATCACATCAAAATCTGGGCGTACCCGCGCTGACCGCGCGTCTTGCCTGGCGGGTGCGTGCACTGTGCCGGGGCGGCATACCTACTAAACTTGTGGTCTTCGTCGACATCAGCCGCTTTATGGCGGTTCAACCACCGCGCCTACCCCACAAGGACTTTCATGCCTGCAAACGCCTCAGTTACCGCCCCCGCCATTGGTCATTTTGTTAATGGGCAAGCGCTTGCCGGGGCTTCTGGCCACAGCCAGAGCGTGTTTAACCCGGCAACCGGCGCGTTGTCGGGCGAGGTTGCCTTGGCCAGCGCAGTCGAAGTCGGTGTCGCCGTGGCTGCCGCGCAAGCTGCGTTTCCTGCTTGGGCCGATACGCCGCCCATTCGCCGCGCCCGCGTCATGTTCAAGTTTTTAGAGCTCGTCAACATTCACAAAGACAAGCTGGCACACCTGATTACCGCTGAGCACGGCAAGGTGGTTACCGACGCGCAGGGCGAGGTCTCGCGCGGCATCGACATCATTGAGTTTGCTTGCGGCATTCCGCAGTTGCTCAAAGGCGACTTTACTGATCAGGTCAGCACCGGCATTGACAACTGGACGCTGCGCCAGCCTTTGGGCGTGGTCGCAGGCATCACGCCGTTTAACTTTCCGGTGATGGTGCCGATGTGGATGTTTCCGGTGGCTATTGCTGCGGGCAACACTTTTATTTTGAAGCCCAGCCCGATTGACCCGAGCGCCAGTTTGTTCATGGCTGAATTGCTCAAGCAGGCAGGTTTGCCCAATGGCGTGTTCAATGTGGTGCAGGGCGACAAAGACGCAGTTGATGCGCTACTGGTGCACCCAGATGTCAAGGCCATTTCTTTCGTCGGCTCCACACCGATTGCCAACTACATTTACGAAACTGGCGCGCACCACGGCAAGCGCGTGCAAGCCCTGGGCGGCGCTAAAAACCACATGGTGGTGATGCCCGATGCAGACCTGGAACAAGCGGTAGATGCATTGATTGGCGCGGGCTACGGCTCCGCTGGTGAGCGCTGCATGGCGATTTCTGTGGCGGTGCTGGTCGGTGATGTGGGCGATAAACTGGTGCCCATGCTGGCTGCGCGCGCCAAAAAGCTGGTGATTAAAAACGGCGTGAATCTGGACGCTGAAATGGGCCCCATCGTGACCAGCATTGCGCACCAGCGCATCACGGGCTACATCGATACAGGTGTGGAAGAAGGTGCCAAGTTGCTGGTTGATGGACGAACTTTTACCGGCAAAGACGCAGGTAAAGACTGTGAAAACGGCTTTTGGATGGGCGGCACGCTGTTCGACCACGTCACGCCCGCCATGCGTATTTACAAAGAAGAAATTTTTGGACCGGTGCTGGGCTGCGTGCGCGTCAAGGACTTTGCCGAGGCGGTGGACTTGATCAACGCACACGAATTTGGCAACGGCGTAAGCTGCTACACCCGCGACGGCAACGTGGCTCGCGAATTTAGCCGCCGCATTCAAGTTGGCATGGTCGGCATCAATGTGCCGATTCCGGTGCCGATGGCTTGGCACGGCTTTGGCGGCTGGAAAAAGAGTCTTTTTGGCGACATGCACGCTTACGGCGAGGAGGGCGTTCGTTTTTATACCAAGCAAAAATCCATCATGCAGCGCTGGCCGGAAAGCATTGGCAAAGGCGCTGAATTCGTCATGCCCACGGCCAAGTAGAGCCCCCACGGTTTATTGGGGTCAGATCCCAATATTGCTCCTTTAGGTTGAGCCCTCAACACCATGGATTACCCAGTCAATAGAAGCAGAAATCTCGGGTAAGCTCAAAGGCAGTCCACACCGCTGCTACTTTGCTGATGGGCAGCTCTATAAAACCAACGTTCACTTGAGGAGAAACCCATGCTGATTGGGGTACCCGCCGAAATTATTGACGGCGAAACGCGCGTCGCTATCACGCCGGAAACGGCCAAAAAACTTAAAGCCCTTGGCCACACGATTCGCGTGCAGTCGGGCGCGGGCGTCGGGGCCAGCGTGCCAGACGATGCATACACAGCCGTTGGTGTGGAAATGACCGATGCCGCTGGCGCTTACGCGGCAGATATTGTGCTTAAAGTGCGTTGCCCAGTCGATGCTGAAATGCCGCATGTCAAAAGCGGCAGCGTCATGGTCGGCATGCTTAACCCGTTTGATGCTGAAGGCTTGCAGCGCATGGCCACAGCGCAGCTCACATCGTTTGCACTTGAAGCCGCGCCACGCTCAAGCCGCGCTCAAAGCATGGACGTGCTCTCGTCCCAAGCCAATATTGCGGGCTACAAAGCCGTGATGATGGCGGCTGACGCGTACCAGCGCTTTATGCCGATGTTGATGACGGCGGCGGGCACAGTAAAGGCGGCGCGGGTCGTGATTTTGGGCGTGGGCGTGGCGGGCTTGCAAGCCATTGCCACCGCCAAGCGGCTAGGTGCAGTGATTGAAGCCAGCGACGTGCGCCCCAGCGTGAAAGAGCAAGTCGAGTCACTCGGCGGCAAATTCATTGACGTGCCTTACGAAACCGATGAAGAGCGCGACGCCGCCGTCGGAGTGGGCGGCTACGCCAAGCCCATGCCGCCAAGCTGGCTGGCCCGCCAAAAAGCTGAAGTGGCCAAGCGCGTGGCCAATGCCGACATCGTGATCACCACAGCGCTTATCCCCGGCCGTGCTGCGCCTGTGCTAGTGACCGAAGAAATGGTCAAAGCCATGAAGCCGGGCAGCGTGATTGTCGATTTGGCAGCGCCGCAGGGCGGCAACTGCCCATTGACCGAACCCGGCAAAACCGTGGTGAAGCACGGCGTAACGCTGATTGGTGAAACGAATATCGCGTCGCTGGTAGCGGCTGACGCCAGCGCCCTGTATGCGCGCAACTTGCTCGACTTTTTAAAGTTGATCATCACTAAAGAAGGCGCGTTGAATATTGACCTGACCGACGACATCGTGGCGGCTTGCCTGATGACGCAGGCAGGCGAAGTCAAGCGCAAATAACTAAATCAAATTGTCTGGAGAAGCTCATGGAAGCCCTTACTGTTGTCAGTCCCACCATCCTCAACCTGATTATTTTTGTGCTCGCTATCTACGTGGGCTACCACGTGGTGTGGACAGTCACACCTGCGCTGCACACGCCGCTGATGGCGGTGACCAACGCCATTTCGGCCATCGTGATTGTGGGTGCCATGCTGGCAGCCGCGCTGACTGAAACGCCGCTTGGTAAAACCATGGGCGTGCTGGCGGTTGCGCTGGCAGCTGTCAATGTGTTCGGCGGGTTTTTAGTCACGCGGCGCATGCTGGAGATGTTCCGCAAAAAAGAAAAAAAATCTCCACCCGCTGAAGGAGCCGCGAAATGAGCATGAACATTGTCACGCTGCTGTATTTGGTAGCTTCAGTCTTCTTTATTCAAGCCTTGAAGGGCTTGAGTCACCCGACCACATCGCTGCGCGGTAACCTGTTTGGCATGGTCGGCATGACGATTGCCGTGCTAACCACTGGCGCGTTAATTTTTGAAATTGCAGGTGGCAAGCTTGACGGCTTGGCGTATGTTTTGGGCGCGCTGGTGGTGGGCGGTGCGGCCGGCACGCTGATGGCCAAGCGGGTCGAGATGACCAAAATGCCTGAGCTGGTGGCTTTCATGCATTCGATGATTGGCTTGGCCGCCGTGTTCATTGCGGTGGCTGCTGTGGCAGAGCCGTATGCCTTCAACATTGCCGCCAAGGGCGAGCCGATTCCGTTTGGTAACCGGCTTGAACTGTTTTTGGGTGCGGCCATTGGCGCGGTCACTTTCAGCGGCTCGGTAATCGCGTTTGGCAAGCTGTCTGGCAAGTACAAGTTCAGGCTGTTTCAGGGCGCGCCTGTCACGTTTGCTGGCCAGCACATGCTGAACTTGGTGCTGGGTTTGGCCATGCTCGGCTTGGGCCTGGTGTTCAGCTTTACCGGCAACTGGAATGCGTTTTTCGCCATGCTGGCGTTGGCGTTTGTGATGGGCGTGCTCATCATCATCCCGATTGGCGGTGCCGACATGCCGGTGGTGGTGTCGATGCTTAACAGCTACTCAGGCTGGGCGGCAGCGGGCATTGGTTTTAGCCTGAACAACTCGATGTTGATCATTGCGGGCTCGCTCGTTGGCTCGTCAGGCGCGATTTTGAGCTACATCATGTGCAAGGCCATGAACCGCTCGTTCTTCAACGTGATTATGGGCGGCTTTGGCGGCGAGGCCACCACGGCGGTGGCCGGTGCAGCGGTGCAGCGCAGCGTCAAAACCGGCAGTGCCGACGACGCGGCGTTTGTGCTGGGCAATGCCGAAACCGTGGTTATCGTGCCGGGCTACGGCCTGGCGGTGGCGCGCGCGCAGCATGCGGTGAAAGAGCTGGCGGCCAAGCTGACCGAGAAAGGCATCAAGGTCAAATACGCCATTCACCCGGTG
>JANOWB010000215.1:0-5671 GCA_031417695.1 Polaromonas sp. | reverse complement strand
GCAGATGAACGATTCTGACGCGATGATGCAATCAGTCGCTGCCAACAAGCGCGTCACGCTGACTGACGTGGGTTTGTTTTCAGACGGCACGGCCGTCAAGCTGGTGGGGGAAGAAACCTTTCGCATCAGCCGCGAGCTGGTTGACGAGTTCATGACGGTTGACACCGACGCAGTGTGCGCAGCCATTAAAGACGTGTTTGTGGATACCCGCAGCATTGTTGAGCCGGCTGGCGCGCTGGCCGTGGCGGCGATTAAAAAATACGTGGCCGCCAACAAAACCAAAGGCGAGACGTATGCCGCCGTGCTGTGCGGGGCCAACATGAACTTTGACCGCCTGCGCTTTGTGGCGGAGCGGGCTGAAGTGGGTGAAGAACGCGAAGCCTTGTTTGCAGTGACGATTCCTGAAGCGCGCGGGAGTTTTAAGCGGTTTTGTGAGCTGATTGGCGAGCTGCCTGGTGGCCAGCGATCTGTAACTGAATTCAACTACCGCATCAGCGACAGCGCCAAGGCGCATGTGTTTGTGGGGCTGACGACCTTCAAGGGCGAGAGTGTGCAAATTGCTGCCAATTTCACCCGCCACGGCTTCAAGGCGCTTGACCTGACGCATGACGAGCTAGCCAAAGAGCACATCCGGCACATGGTGGGCGGGCACAGTGCGCTATCAAAAAACGAGCGACTGTTGCGCTTTGTGTTCCCCGAACGGCCCGGCGCACTGATGAAGTTTTTAGCCGCCATGCAACCGGGCTGGAACATTTCGCTGTTTCACTACCGCAACCAGGGCGCGGACTTTGGGCGTATTTTGGTCGGTTTGCAGGTGCCCACCGCGGACAACAAAGCGTTTAAAAAATTCCTGGACACCGTGGGTTACCCGCACGTTGAAGAAACCGCCAACCCGGCGTACCAGCTGTTTTTGCAAAGCTGAAAACTCGTGCCCGCAGACTCGTCAATTTGCCCCCAATGTGGCAACGGCTTGCGCTGCGGGGTAGCCTCAGGTGACGAAAGCTGCTGGTGCTTTGACATGCCGCGAGTTGTGCCTGTACCGCCAATTGACCCAACGCAAAAAGCAAGTTGCCTGTGCCCCGCCTGCCTTCAACAATTAATTGATAAAAATGACCTTTCAAATACCAAAAATTGATTCAGTAGTTGACACGGCTTTCGCGCAAAAGCTGCAGCACAAAATCGATCACAAAACCAAACCGCTGGGCGCACTGGGTCAGCTTGAAAGCTTGGCTCTGCAACTCGGTTTGATTCAACGCAGCGAGACGCTAAAGCTCGAGCAGCCACAAATGGTGGTGTTTGCCGCCGACCACGGCATAGCAGCTGAAGGTGTGTCGGCCTTTCCGCAAGCTGTCACGGTGCAAATGGTGGGCAACATGCTGACGGGCGGCGCGGCCATCAATGTGCTGGCGCGCCAGCATGGTTTTGCGCTGCACGTGGTCGATGCCGGTGTGGCGGGGGAATTTGCTGACCACCCACAGTTGATCAAACGCAAAATCGCGATGGGCACAGGCAACTCGGCGCAAGGCGCGGCCATGTCGGCTGAGCAATGCCATGCAGCGCTGCAGGCGGGTGCTGAGGTGCTTAAAAACCTGCCCGGCAACGTACTGGCTTTTGGTGAAATGGGCATTGCCAACACGTCGGCGGCGGCGCTGCTGTTGCATCGGCTGGCGGGCGTGTCGATTGAAGACGCCACTGGCCGCGGCACGGGCTTGACTGACCCACAGCTGCAGCACAAACAAGCCGTGCTTAAAAAGGTTGCTGATTTGCACGCTGCTGCCACGTCGCCGCTGGGCGCTCTGGCTGCGATGGGCGGTTTTGAAATCGCCATGATGGTGGGCGCGATGTTGCAAGCTGCGAGTGAGCGGCGGGTGATTTTGGTTGACGGTTTTATCGCTGGCAGCGCAGCTTTGGTGGCCTGTGCAGTAGCGCCCGCAGCCAAAGACTACATGGTGTTTTGCCACCGCTCAGCAGAACGCGGCCACCACGCATTGCTGGCGCATTTGCAGGCCACAGCGCTACTCGACCTAGGTATGCGCTTGGGCGAAGGCACGGGCGCGCTGCTGGCTTGGCCGCTTGTGCAGTCTGCAGCGAATGTGATGAATGAGATGGCAAGTTTTGAGTCTGCTGGGGTGAGTGGGAAAGACGCTTAAGGCAAATGGCGTGACCCAGTTCATCCGCCACTTTTTGCTGGCCATCCAGTTCTTCACCCGCATCCCCATCACCGGCAAACTCGCCGACTGGGTGGGTTTTAACCCCGCCATGCTGCGGGCCAGCGCGGCGCACTTTCCGGGGGTGGGCGTGGTGGTCGGCATGGTGGCGGCATTGGTTTATGTTGCGCTGGCTGCCCTGCTACCCGACAGCACTTTCACGCCGCTAATTGCGGCCGTGTTGTCGACCATCGCCACCGTGCTGCTGACTGGCGCTTTTCATGAAGACGGCTTGGCCGATGTGGCCGACGGCCTGGGCGGCAGCTATGACCGCAGCCGCGCATTAGAGATCATGAAAGACTCACGCGTGGGAGCGTTCGGCGCGTTGGCGCTGGTGCTGGCGGTGCTGGCGAAAGTCGCGCTGCTGTCGCTGCTGGGGGGCGTTGAAGGCGACCCAGAAGGCTGGGGCGACTTCAGTAATGGCGCTCCGTTCAAGGCCTGGTACGTAGCCAGCGCCTTGCTGGCAGGGCATGTGGTGTCACGTACGCTGCCGTTGCTGCTCATTTACTGGCTGCCGCACGTTGGCGATGCAGCGGCATCGAAGTCAAAGCCGCTGGCAGACAACATCAGTTTGAACAGTCTTTCAGCTGCTTTTTTATGGTGTTTTACGGCTCTGGCGCTTATTTCATGGGCGCAAGAAGCTACTGATTTAATAGTGGCTTGCAGCTTCGCTTTTGTGGCACTGCTGATCATGCACCGGCTGTTCAAGCGCCGACTGCAAGGCTTTACCGGCGACTGCCTGGGCGCTACGCAGCAGGTGTGCGAGATTGCTTTTTACCTAGGTCTGACAATCGCTTTATGACGCCGCCGCAGCGACGGGCCGCCCCTAGCAAGGCAAGCCCCCTTGGGGGGCAGCGTACACACGAAGTGAGAAGCGTGGGGGCAAAATTTTTTTGGTTGGTCAGGCATGCGCAGCCACTGATCGAGCCCGGAATTTGCTACGGCCAGCTCGACATGCCCGCCGACGCCGAAGCAACGCAAGCCTGCGCAGCGCAACTGGCCAAAGTTCTGCCAAACGGCATCACCGTCGCCACCTCACCGCTACAAAGATGTGAGCTGCTCGCGCCTGTATTAATTGGGCTACGGCCTGATTTAACCCTTAAAACAGACCCAAAACTGCAAGAAATGGACTTTGGGCAGTGGGAGGGTCGCGCGTGGGCTGACATTGCCAAAGCCGAACTCGACGCGTGGACAGACGACTTTGCCAACTACCGCGCTGGCCAAACGGGCGAAAGCGTGAGTCAGTTCATGGCTAGAGTCGCCGCGGCGTTTGACGAGTTAGACAACAGCCGAGACACGCTGTGGATCACCCACGCAGGCGTGATTCGCGCCGCCAGCTTGATTGCCAGCGGCACCCGAAGCATTACCCGCGTTGACCAATGGCCAATTGCTGCACCCGCCTATGGACAATGGTGCAAACTGACGCTCAAACCCCACTAAAGCAAACCTATGGCCACCAATCTTGACGGACAACTTGTAGTCGCCATTTCATCGCGGGCGCTGTTTGACCTGGAAGAAGAAAACCGCGTGTTCGAGCAGTCAGACGACCGCGCCTACATGAAGCTGCAACTCGACCGGCTGGAAACGCCTGCAAAGCCGGGAGTGGCTTTTTCATTAATCAAAAAGTTGCTGGCTTTCAATACGGATGCAAAACGCGTTGAAGTCGTCATGCTGTCGCGTAACGACCCGGTGTCGGGCCTGCGAATTTTCCGCTCAGCCGAGCAAAACAAATTGCAGTTGGGGCGCGGCGTTTTTACCCGTGGTCGCGCGCCGTACCACTACCTGAAGGCGCTGCAAGCGAACCTGTTTTTGTCGGCCAACCCCGAAGACGTGCGGGCCGCGCTGAACGCGGGTTTTGCCGCTGCCACCGTGGCTACGCTGTCGGTACACGCCAAAACTACGTACCCGAATGAAGTGCGAATTGCGTTTGACGGGGACGCCGTGCTGTTTTCAGACCAGGCCGAACGCGTGTACCAAAAAGACGGGCTGGACGCCTTTCAAAAACACGAGCGCAAACATTCTGGCAAACCGTTACCGCCGGGGCCATTTATGCCGCTGCTCAAGGCGCTGCACCGCCTGCAGCAAGACGGCAACGAGCACATGCGCATACGCACCGCGCTGGTCACAGCCCGCAGCGCGCCCGCACATGAGCGCGCCATTCGCACGCTGATGGACTGGAACATTGAGGTCGACGAGGCCATGTTTTTAGGCGGCCTGGGTAAAGGCGAGTTTTTGCGCGAATTTGAGCCCGACTTTTTCTTTGACGACCAAACCGGCCATGTTGACTCTGCCGCATTGCATGTGCCTGCCGGGCATGTGGCCAGCGGGGTATCCAATCCATCGCCATCGCCATCGCCAGCAAAAGTAACAAATTCACCAGGTTAATTTTTATGGCCACCACGCTCACAACAAGTCTTGGCGGGTTTCGAAATTTTGTGCGTCAGGTGCGCGCTTTAGCCAGCCCGTATTTCAACTCTGAAGACAAGTGGAAAGCACGCGGACTGCTGGCTGCCATCGTCGCGTTGAATCTCGCGACGGTGTATGTCGCAGTGCTGTTCAACGACTGGTACGGCGCGTTTTACAACGCCATGGAAAAGCGCAACCAGCCGGTGTTTTGGCAGCAGATGGGTGTGTTCACTTACCTCGCATTTGGCGGCATTGTGATTGCCGTGTACAAGTTTTACTTAACGCAATTGCTGGAAGTGCGCTGGCGCGCGTGGATGACGAACTTTTACCTTGACCGCTGGCTGACCGGCCAGGTTTTTTACACCATGGAGCTGGCGCGGTTTAGTGGACCACCTGCGGCTGCAGGTGGGGGCGCGGCGCCAGCCAGCAATGGCGCTGCCGCCACGCCAGACAACCCCGACCAGCGCATTCAGGAAGACATCAACAAGTTCACCTCGTTTTCGGTTTCGCTCAGCATGGGGCTGCTGAACGCTGTGGTTACGTTGGTGAGTTTTATCGGCATTTTGTGGGCGCTGTCTGGGCCGATCAGCTTTGCTATTGGCGGCCAAAACTTCACCATTCAGGGCTACATGGTGTGGGCGGCGGTGCTGTACTGCCTCGTGGGCTCGGTGTTGAGCCACCTGATTGGTAAAAAGCAGGTTGTACTTAACTTTTTTCAAGAGCGGTATGAAGCCGACTTTCGCTTTCGCATGGTGCGGGTGCGGGAGTTCAGCGAATCAATTGCGCTTGACAAGGGCGAGACGGTTGAAAAAAAGCAACTTGGCCTGCGTTTTGCCGACGTGCTGGCCAACTATTTGCGGCTGATTCGCGCGCAAAAAAACCTGGTGTGGTTCACGTCGTTTTTTGGGCAAGCGGCCATTATTTTTCCGTTTGTGGTGGCCGCACCGCGCTTGTTCAGCGGAGCGATACAGCTTGGACAGCTGATGCAAATAGTGGTTGCGTTTGGCAAGGTGCAAGACTCGCTCAGCTGGTTTGTTGATCACTATTCAGACTTGGCC
>JANOWB010000214.1:0-5209 GCA_031417695.1 Polaromonas sp. | reverse complement strand
TGGGCATAGACACGGGTATTGATTTGGACAAGCTGGTTGATGCAGGGCAGTTCATCAGTGAATACTTGGGCCGCAAACCTAATTCGCGTGCAGCAACAGCTTTGCTCAACAAAAGGGCAGCTTGAGATGTGTGGATCAGAGTTACTTGCGTTGCCCGAAGGCGTTCAGAAAGTTGCGGCGCTTCTGCAGGCCAAAGCCCACCCGCATTTGCCCATCATGCTGGAAGACGCTGCGCGCACCGCACAGCAAGCCGCCGATGCGCTCGGTGTAGGCGTTGGTCAAATTGCCAAAAGTATTGTGTTTCGCCGCAAGTCAGACGACGCGGCGGTATTGGTCGTGACATCTGGCGACCAGCGGGTCGATGAAAAAAAGCTCGAAGCGCTGGTTTGCCAAGGCGGCGAAAGGTTGGGTCGAGCCGATGCAGCGTTTGTCAAAACCAAAACCGGGTTTTCTATCGGGGGTGTGTCGCCACTGGCCCATGCAACCGAGGTTGTCATGCTTGTAGATCAGTCGCTGCTCCGGTTTGACCAGATATGGGCCGCGGCGGGGCATCCGAATGCGGTGTTTCAATTAGCGCCGTCTGACCTTGAGTGGCTGACTGGCGCGCCTGTGGTGGATGTTGCCGTTAGTTCTGCTGGCGACACGTTGGTGGTACAAAACGCTATTAATACAGTAGCTGCTCGCGCCCGTAATTATTGGGCTAATGGCCAAATAGTGTCTCCCTGCATCTCGATTTGCCAAATGAGTGATGTTTCAGGTCTGTGTGAGGGCTGCTTCAGAACACGTGATGAAATTGCCACGTGGAGCAGCGCGGGCAACGACGCCAGGCAGGCCGCGTGGGCTCGCATTGAAGCACGTATCGAAGCGCGCGTAGCAGCGTCGCAAATTTGATTCATCGCCCGCCGTGAAGCAGATTACCTTTTACTTCGACTTCATATCGCCTTACGCGTATCTGGCATTCAAAAACTTGCCTGAAGCGCTCACCGGCATCAGCTACAGCGTTGTCTACCAACCGGTTTTGTTCGCTGGCTTGCTTAAGCACCACGGCCAG
Organism: Polaromonas sp.; assembly: GCA_031417695.1. GTDB lineage: Bacteria > Pseudomonadota > Gammaproteobacteria > Burkholderiales > Burkholderiaceae_C > Polaromonas. Next base: position 4,158 of record JANOWB010000214.1, on the reverse strand, counting down.
CTTGGGCCCGCAGAGATCGTCCCCAAGCGCGACTGGACGTATCGGCAAGTCATGTGGCTGGCAGCCAAGCTAGGTGTGCCATTGCAAATGCCAGCGGGCCACCCCTTCAACCCGTTGCCGCTGCTGCGCTTGGCGCTTGCCTGCGGCGAGCGGGCGGGCGACACCAACCGCTATGTTTGCGAGTTTATTTTTAATCATGTGTGGACCAGCGGCGCCGACATGAGTGATGCCGAGCGCTTTGACGCATTGGTGGGTGAGCTGAAGCCGCGCCACGCTTTGCAAAGCGACGAGGTTAAAAACAGTTTGAAGGCCAACACAGACGCGGCCATTAAAAAACACGTTTTTGGCGTGCCGACTTTTGAGGTGGACGGCAAGCTTTTTTGGGGACTTGATGCGCTGCCGATGCTATGCGACTACTTGCTTGGCGGGGTTTGGTTCGACGGCAGTGGCTGGCAAAACGCGTCTTTAATTCCCATCGGAGCCGCTCGCCCAGGCACTTGATGTGGCTGGTGTTTTCCCTAGTCGAATTCGCATGTTGAAATGTCGGTGTCGGGTTTCCCCTTGACTTGTCAGCGCCGCATAAGTTTGGCGCAAGCCCCTGTTAGTTTCACGTCAGACCTTGGTCAGCAGGCTGCAAAATAATGTGAGCAACTTCCAACTTGGAAGCTCAAATTTTTTGGAGACATCTATATGGCAACACCAGCAGTCGACAACCGACCGATGACCCCCGAGCAGAAGAAAGTGATTTTCGCTTCTTCGCTGGGTACGGTTTTTGAGTGGTATGACTTTTACTTGTACGGCTCACTGGCCGCGATTATTGCCAAGCAATTTTTCTCGGGTCTAGACCCATCAGCTGCATACATTTTTGCGCTGCTGGCGTTTGCTGCCGGCTTTTTGGTTCGCCCATTCGGCACACTGGTATTTGGCCGCTTGGGCGACATGATTGGCCGCAAGTACACCTTCTTGATCACCATTGTGATCATGGGTGCGGCAACTTTCGTCGTCGGATTGCTTCCTAACTACGCCACCATCGGCATTGCGGCTCCTATCATTTTGGTAGCGTTGCGCATGCTGCAAGGTTTGGCTTTGGGTGGTGAGTACGGCGGTGCTGCTACCTATGTGGCCGAGCACGCGCCACAAGGCCAGCGCGGTTTCTACACGTCATGGATTCAAACCACAGCAACGCTGGGTTTGTTTTTGTCACTCATGGTGATTTTGGGCGTACGCCAGGCAGTGGGCGAAGCCGCTTTTGCTGACTGGGGCTGGCGCGTGCCGTTCCTGGTGTCAATTTTGTTGTTGGGCGTGTCGGTTTATATCCGTTTGTCAATGAATGAGTCGCCAGCCTTCCAGAAAATGAAGTCAGAAGGCAAGACATCAAAAGCACCGTTGTCTGAGTCTTTCGGCCAGTGGCGCAACCTGAAAATCGTGATCATTGCGCTGCTCGGCCTGACGGCTGGTCAAGCGGTGGTCTGGTACACCGGCCAGTTCTACGCATTGTTTTTCTTGACAACGATCGCCAAGGTTGACGGAATTACTGCCAATCTGCTCATTGCAGCCGCGTTGGTCATTGGCACACCGTTCTTTATTTTGTTCGGTATCCTGTCGGACAAGATCGGCCGCAAATCGATCATCATGGCCGGTTGCTTGCTGGGTGCGTTGACGTACTTCACCATTTTCCCAATGCTGCTGCAGTACGCGAACCCAGCGCTGAAGAAAGCCCACGACACCGTGACCGTTAGTGTTACCGCTGACCCAGCAACTTGCTCGTTCCAGGGCAGCCCGATTGCACGTGACATTGATTTCACCAGCTCTTGCGACCGTGCAAAGCGCGTGCTTGCACAGGAATTCATTCCGTACAAGAACATCGCTGGCCCTGCAGGTTCAACCGCAACCGTGCAAATTGGTACTGCTACTATTGCTTCGTTGAATCCAACGTTGAATGAAAAGCGCAATGCGTTTTCTGCTGAAAGCGCCAAGGGCATCGCAGACTTCAAGAAATCTGTGCTTGACGCGGCAAAAGCCAATGGCTTGACTGCCAAGGCTGACGACAAGTCTATGAACAAGGTCATGATTGGAGCCCTGCTGGTGTTCCTGGTGATTTTGGTGACCATGGTGTATGGCCCCATCGCAGCTATTTTGGTTGAGATGTTCCCTACCCGTATCCGCTACACGTCGATGAGCTTGCCGTATCACATTGGTAACGGCTGGTTCGGTGGATTACTGCCAACGACAGCGTTTGCAATGGTGGCCGCCACGGGCGACATTTACTACGGTCTGTGGTACCCGGTCATCGTTGCCGCTGGCACCTTCATCATCGGCATGTTGCTGGTCAAAGAGACCAAAGACGTCGACATTTATGCCAACGACTAAATCAGTCACGGCTTGACAGCCTGAATGCGATCCAGGCGCAGCAGGCTTTTTGAATACAGGCTTCTGTCAAAATGGCAGAGGCCTTTTTCTTTTGTGGCCCCGTTTTTTGGAGATTGACATGTGGAAACTTGTTGTGGGATTTATCGTTTTTGCGGCTTTGGCTCTTTATATGCTTAGCAGAGGCGGAAGTATTGATCTGGGCGGCGAAAAACACGGCGTAATTGGCACGCAGCCTGTCGTTATTACTGTTGGTGTCGTTGTAAAAATCGGTTAAATTACCTGCGGAGCAAATGTGGTGGTACTTTCTGGTTCACGCAGCGCGCTCAAAGAACCATATTTTTAGTCGCCATCTAGGGAACCACTCGCCGATGATTTATGCAAAAACCCCGGAGGGGATAGCCGCCAGGCAAGCGCACAGCGCGGAAATGAGTCCGCGCCAAAGAGCAGCTTTCATCATGTTTGACGGCAAACGTGATTCGTCGGACGTGGTGAAGGCAACCAGCGGCATTGGCGTAACAGAAGCTGATATTCAGCATCTGGTAGACGCCGGGTTTTTGGCCGAGCCCGAAGGGGCCGCGACAGCAGCCAAGGCGCAAGCGGTAAAAGAGCAGCTCGCACCCTTGGCGTCTCCGGGCGGTGGTGTTCCGTCCGCTTTGTCTCAAGCCAATTATTCCACTGCTTACCCTATCGCGACTCGCCTTACTTCGGGGTTGGGCTTGCGCGGCTTCAGGCTGAACCTCGCGGTGGAAGCGGCTGGAGACCTTGAAAAACTCAAAGAACTGGCGCCGCGAATTAAAGACGCTGTGGGTGCTGAAAAATTCAAAGAACTCGAAGACGCGCTGTACTCTTACTAGCGTCAGCGTTAAGCGAGACAGTCGCTCGACAAGATACCCCCAATGCCGACTTTGCGCGGCCAACTGCCTAGAATGTTTGACCTCTTCAGGAAAGTAGTCACTCATGTCTCAGGGAACCATCCGCATTCGCGGAGCACGTCAGCACAACCTCAAAAACATTGACCTGGACATTCGTACCAACGAAATGACGGTGGTGACCGGCCCCAGCGGTTCGGGCAAGTCGTCTTTGGTGTTTGACACCCTGTTTGCTGAGGGCCAGCGTCGGTACGTTGAAACCTTCTCGGCCTATGCCCGGCAGTTTTTAGACCGTATGGACAAACCCGCGGTCGACAAGGTCGAAGGCGTGCCGCCCGCGATTGCGATTGACCAGACCAATCCGGTACGCAGCTCTCGCTCAACCGTTGGCACCATGACGGAGCTGAACGACCATTTGAAGCTGCTCTACGCACGCTCAGCGCAACTGTTTGACAAGCAAACCGCGCAGGCCGTACGTCACGACACGCCGGAGTCGATTTATGCGGAGCTGATGGCGCGCACGGCTGAGGGTGATGCCAGGGTGGTGATGACCTTCCCGGTTGAGCTGCCGGGCAACACCAGCACTGAACAATTAGAGCAATGGTTGTCTGCCAGCGGTTTTACGCGCGTGCATGCCGAACGTGAAGTGGCCACACCCGCCGGGCCACACAAGCTCCTCGATGTGGTGGCTGACCGGTTTCGCATTCAAACGATTGAGAAAGCGCGTGCTGTTGAGGCGATTGAAGTGGCGATCAAGCGCGGCGGTGGGCGTTTGAATGTGTATGTTCAAGCCGTTAACGGCGGCGACAGCGCAGGGCCGCCCCAAGCCGAGCCAGCCCCCTCGGGGGGCAGCGCATTACACGCAGTGAAAAGCGTGGGGGCTAACGAGCTTTTGTGGCGCTTTTCCACAGGCCTGCAT
>JANOWB010000213.1:0-6455 GCA_031417695.1 Polaromonas sp. | reverse complement strand
GAGATGCTGATGTGACAGGCCTGCCTGTGGAGCAGCGCGGTATTGGCATGGTGTTTCAGCACTACGCGTTGTTCCCGCAAATGTCGGTGGCTGCCAATATTGGCTACGGTTTAAAGATTCGCGGAATCGCCGACGCAGAACGGGCCCGCGTGGTGGGCGAACTGGTCGACCTGGTGCGCTTAAATGGCCTGGAGCACAAGCGCCCCGCAGAACTGTCTGGCGGGCAGCGCCAGCGCGTGGCATTGGCGCGCGCCGTGGCCGTCCGGCCCAAGGTGTTGCTGCTTGACGAGCCTTTGACCGCGCTTGACGCCAAGCTCAAAGAATCATTGCGCGATGAGCTGGCCGACATGCTGCGTCGCCTGCACATCACCGCCGTCTACGTCACGCATGACCAGCAAGAAGCACTGGCTGTTGCCGACCGGCTGGCCGTTATGCAGGCTGGCAGCATTGTGCAGGTAGGTGATGGTGAGGCGCTTTATCGTGCGCCCAGCCACCCGTTTGTGGCAACGTTTTTAGGTCGCGTGAATCGCATTGAGCGCAGTGACAAGCAGCGTGCTGACAATGCTGTCGGACTTGGCGGTTTGATCCTCAAATGCCCGGCTCATTTGTCCCATCAAAAGGCTTTGCTTGTTCGACCGGAAGACGTAGAAGTAGGGAGCTGCGCCGCGGGCTGGGGCCAAGCCGTGGTTACCCACCGCAGTTTTTTAGGTGACCGCGTACAACTGACGCTAAATGCAGGTGGCGCGGGTGATGAAGTTGTTCTGCGTGCCGATGTTGGTCGCGACCACGCGGCGCTGGTCGGGCAAACTGTGGGTATTCGTATTCAACCCGAACGCCTGATGCCTAGCCACGAGATCGCTTAAATCCTATGACTACTTTGCTTTTGCAACTGTCAGACCTCCACATCCGTGAACCCGGCAAACTGGCTTATGGCCGGATCGAAACCGCGCCCTATTTGAAGCGTGCCATTGACAGTATTTTGCGTTTACCCCAACAGCCTGATGCCGTCGTCATCACAGGTGATTTAACCGACTTTGGCCGCGCCGCTGAATACGATCACCTGCGCGAGCTGCTCATGCCGCTGCCGATGCCGGTGTACCTGATGCCTGGCAACCACGATGACCGGGCGCAGCTGCGGCAAAGTTTTTACGACCACAGCTACCTGGGCGCAGATGGATTTTTGCAATTCAGCGTGGCAGTTGGCGCATTGCAATTAATTGCACTCGACACCGTGGTGCCCAGCGACAGCAGCGGCAGTTTGTGTGCCGAACGCCTTGGGTGGCTGCACGAGGCATTGGAGAAAAATCGGGATCGGCCAGTGGTCATTGCCATGCACCACCCGCCCTTTCAAACGCTGATTGGCCACATGGACGAAATTGGACTTCTGCAGGGCGCAGCTGCGCTTGAACTGCTGGTGGCGCAGTACCCCAATGTGGAACGCATCATTTGCGGCCATTTGCACCGCTCAATTCAAGTGCGTTTTGGCGGCAGTATTGCCTCTACGGCGCCGTCACCTGCGCACCAGGTGTGCCTGGATCTTTCGCCGCAGGCGGCATCAACATGGAGCCTGGAGCCACCCGGTTTTGCGCTGCATGCGCTGCCTGACCTGGCTGCCGGCGGGCGGCTGGTGACGCACACTGTTGCCAGCGGCCAGTACCCGGGGCCGTATCCGTTTCACGAAGCGGGTGCGCTGATTGACTGACCAGCCACCAGGCCAAAAACACTTGCAAAAATAAGCGCGGCCTCCAGCGTAAATTCGCCGCACTGCATGGCGGCCAGCAACTGCGCCTTGTCCATCAATACGAACTGCGCCACCTCACCGTCTTGATTGTGGGGAATCAAGCCATCAGGCACAGTGGCCACGTACCACTCAATAAACTCCTGCATGTAGCCTGCTGCGCCGTCGTTTGACGGGCGGCAGTTGCTTTGGCGGCCGCCATAGCGAAGGCTTTGCAGATCAGCGATGTGCAGCCCTGCTTCCTCCCAAGTCTCACGTGCCAAAGCGGTTTCAACCGTGTCGCCAGCGCTGACCATGCCGCCCATCAGCGTGTCCCATTTGCCGGGGTCGTTCGGTTTGTTCAGCGCTCGTTGCTGTACCCAAAATCGCCCGTCAGTTGTTTGACCGACCAGATGCACCGCCAGCGTGGCGATGCCCAATTGCCGAACAACGCCGCGCTCTATGGTGCCGATTGGTGTGCCCGACTCATCACGCACATCGAGTTGCTCGTCTCGCCACGCACCTGCTATACGCAGGTAGCGCAACACACCCGCTACCTCATTAAAACTGGCGGTTATGTCGGCGTTAATGTCAGCTAAATGCCAGCCCGAATGCTCTTTTTTTAATAGCTGCTCGCGCCCGTAATTATTGACTAAATTGGCTAATTTATCCATAAAAACGGGCTCTACAGAGCCTATTTGCATGTTTTGCGCATACATCGGCACCCGGGGCCTGGCTGGCGGCTGATTCGCCTCAGCCTGAATTTTTTGCAACCAGTCACTCATTGACACTACAGCGTCAAAATTGTGCAGCCAGTGGTTGTACGGGCTTCCAGCGCGCGGTGGGCGTTTGCTACGTCAGCCAGCGCAAAAGTCTGGTCGATGGGGATGTTGATTTTGCCGCTGGCCACCATGGCAAACAAATCATCGGCCATCGCCTGCGTTGCCTCGCGGGTGGCGATGTGCGTGAACAGCGTGGGGCGCGACACATACAGCGAGCCCTTGGCTGCCAGCATGCCAATGTCCAGCGGTTTAACTTTGCCAGACGCGTTTCCGAAGTTGGCCAGCAGGCCAAACGGGCTTAAGCAATCAAGCGATTTTAAAAAAGTGTCTTTTCCCACCGAGTCGTACACCACGCTCACGCCTTTGCCGCCGGTAATTTCTTTAACTCGCTCTACAAAGTCTTCGGTTGAATAATTGATGGTGTACGCCGCTCCGTTGGCTTTGGCCAGCGAGCATTTGGCGTTAGAGCCTGCGGTGCCAATTAACTGCAAGCCCAGCTCCCTTGCCCACTGGCAGGCAATTAGCCCCACACCGCCAGCCGCAGCGTGAAACAGCACAAAGTCACCTGCCTTCAAACCTGATTGCGGCAGCGTTTTGCGCAGCAAGTATTGCGTCGTCAACCCTTTAAGCATCATGGCCGCGCCGGTTTCAAAACTGATGGCGTCGGGCAACTTGCACACGCACTTGGCAGGCATTACCCGCAGCTCGCAGTAGCTGCCCGGCGGCTGGCTGGCGTAGGCTGCGCGGTCGCCTACTTCCAAGTGCGTGACCCCTTCGCCCACAGCTTCAACTACCCCAGACGCTTCCATACCCAGGCTAAGCGGCATGGGCAGTTCATACACGCCAGCACGCTGGTAAATGTCGATGTAGTTCAGGCCCACCGCCTTATGGCGAATACGGATTTCGCCCGGGCCAGGTTCACCGACTTGAACGTCAATCAGTTGCATTTCTTCAGGCCCGCCGTGCTGGTTGATGCGAACGGCTTTGGAGGTTTGTGGCGTCATTTCATGTACTTTTAAGTAGTTTTTAGTGATTAAATTGGTTCATAGCCCAATAAATACGGGCGCGAGCAGCTATAAATTAAATAGCGAAAAAAAGCAGCAAGCAACATATAAAACGGCCATGCATTCAAGCGGCAGCCATCCTGACGAGTCGTGCAGACTCTTCATCCCGCGCGTCGTCAATCTCTCGCATGATCGCACGCAGATCAACTGCCGCCGATTTTTGCTCGAAACGTCCGGTCAATGCGGTGTCAGGGTGCAGCAGTCCGCGCTGGTACAAGTCCCACATTTCTGCGCCGAACTGGGTGGTGAGTAACTCGGGGGCAAACTGTCCAAAAAAGTTGCGCAGATTGGCCACATCGCGCAGCAGCATGCGGGCAGCGTGGTTGTTGCCCGCAGCGTCTATGGCCTGCGGCAAATCGATGATGACTGGCACAGCCGCCCCACCCACATCGGCCAGCAAAATATTGAACTCAGACAAGTCGCCATGCACCACACCGGCACACAGCATGCGAATCACGTCGCCAATCAGCGCGGCATGGTGAGCAAGCGCGTTTTGCTTTGAAAACGCGACGTCGTTCAGGCGCGGCGCGGCGTCGCCGTTGGCGTCAACCACCAGTTCCATCAGCAACACGCCATCGCAAAAGTTATGCGGCTGCGGCACGCGCACACCTGCTGCCGCCAGGCGGTACAGGGCGTCGACCTCGGCGCTTTGCCAGGCGGCCTCTTGTGATTCACGACCAAACTTGCTGCCCTTGGCCATGGCTCTGGCCTGGCGCGAGTTTTTAACCTTGCGGTTTTCGGTGTAGTCCACCGCTTGCCTGAAGCTGCGGGCGTTCGCTTCTTTGTAGACCTTGGCGCAAAACGTGTGCTCGCCGAGCCGAACCACGTACACCTGCGCTTCTTTGCCGCTCATTAGCTGGCGCGAAACGCTCTCAATCAGCCCCTCTTCTATCAGGCTTTGCAGGCGCGGGGGTACTTTCATTCTTGAATTGGCGGGGCAAACAGCGCGCCTAAAAAGTGCCGGTGAAAGCGCCGCCGTCGGCCAGCACGTTTTGCCCGGTCATGTAGCCAGCGTGCGTGCTGCATAAAAAAGCGCAAATCGCGCCGAACTCAGCGGGCGTGCCAAAGCGCTGGGCCGGAATGGTTTTGCGGCGCGCATCCATCACGGCCTCAATCGGCTGGCCAGATTTTTCAGCCGCGCCCTTCATGGTGGTTTTCAAACGGTCGGTGTCAAACGCGCCTGGCAGCAAGTTGTTGATGGTCACGCCCTTGGCCGCCAAAGCGCTGCGCGACACACCGGCTACAAAACCGGTCAGCCCGCTGCGCGCGCCGTTGCTTAATCCCAAAATATCAATCGGCGCTTTGACGGCACTCGACGTGATGTTGATGATGCGGCCAAAGCCGCGCGCTGCCATGCCGTCAACCGTGGCCTTGATCAGCTCAATCGGCGTCAGCATGTTGGCGTCAATGGCTTTGATCCATGCCTCGCGGTCCCAACTGCGAAAGTCGCCGGGCGGCGGGCCGCCCGCGTTCGTCACCACAATGTCGAAGTCTTCGCGCACGGCAAACACAGCCGCACGGCCTTCAACCGTGGTGATATCTGCAGCAACAAATAGCACACTGGCGCCCGAATCACGGGCGCGAGTAGCTATTAAATCAGTAGCAGCAGCTTGCAACGTATCCGCTCCGCGAGCCACAATCAGCACGTTGACCCCTTCAGCAATAAGTGCTTGGGCGCAGCCCAGCCCCAAACCTTTGCTGGCGCCGCACACCAGCGCCCACTTGCCTTGAATGCCCAAGTCCATCGATAGCTTTCTTTTTGGTTTTGGTTTTAGTTTTTTACCAGCGACGTAAATGTCTTACGGAACTTGGCCACTTTGGGCCCCGCCACCGCCACGCAATAGCCCTGGTTGGGGTTCTTTTCAAAATAGTCCTGGTGGTAGTCCTCGGCCGGCCAGTAGTTGGCCAGCGGCTCCACTTCGGTCACGATCGGCTTGCCAAACAACTTGTCTTGGCTCATTTGGCGAATCATGTCGTCAGCGATAGTTTTGTGCTCGGGGTCAGTCCAGTAAATGCTGCTGCGGTACTGCGTGCCGGCGTCATTGCCCTGGCGGTTGAGCGTGGTCGGGTCGTGAATGACGTAGAAGATTTCCAGAATCTGGCCCAGGCTGATTTGCCCAGGGTCAAACTCCAGCTTCACGACTTCGTTGCTTCCGGTGCGGCCGCTGCAAACTTCTTCGTAACTGGGCCGCGCCACCTGGCCATTGCTGTAGCCTGATTCGACGTCAAGAATGCCCCTCACGTTGACGAATACGGCCTCTGTGCACCAAAAGCAACCGCCGCCTAAAGTAATGGATTGAAGTTGAGTCATGGAGTAATTATCCTTTGTGTTGTAGGCTAGCGTACTAGGCGGCTGGCCGCTGTAACCCGATATACTTTAGGCCTAAAGCATATTGCCTGATGTATTGCCCGTTTGGCCGAAACTGTTCAAGGATATTGTCATGAAAACCAACGTTAAACCGCGCTTCGTTTGGGAAGACCCTTTTATGCTGCAAGACCAGCTGTCGGACGACGAGCGCGCTATACAGGAAGCCGCGCACCAGTTTTGTCAGGACAAGCTGCAAACCCGCGTGCTGATGGCCGCGCGGCATGAAAAGTTTGACCGCGAGATCATGAATGAAGCGGGCGCGATGGGGTTTTTGGGCTCCAGCATTGAGGGCTACGGCTGCGCAGGCTTGAGCTACGTAGCTTACGGCTTGATTGCGCGTGAAGTCGAGCGGGTCGACAGCGGCTACCGCAGCGCCATCAGCGTGCAATCGTCGCTGGTCATGCACCCGATCAACGCTTACGGTAGCGAAGCGCAAAAGCAGAAGTACTTGCCCAAGCTGGCCACAGGCGAATGGGTCGGGTGCTTTGGTTTGACCGAACCGGACTACGGCTCCGACGCGGGCG
>JANOWB010000212.1:0-7734 GCA_031417695.1 Polaromonas sp. | reverse complement strand
GCTGTCCAGCGGCGCAACAAATGAATCGTCAAACGTGGGTTTGCCTCGACCCTGCCTGACAGCTGCAAATGCGCCGGTGCCATCCGGGTTAAAAATCTCGGCTTCGTTCGGCATGGGCGGGAATTTTTTATTCAGCTCTTTTAAAGCGGCTTGGCGTTTTTCATCTGAAAACGTAACCAGTTCGACATTGAAATTGGTGTCGCCGCCTCGCGTGGCCGCGTCGACTGCGCTTTTTTCTTTGGTCTCGCCGAGAAAAGCCGCGCGAACAACGCCCGCATTGGGCAGCGCGTTGGGGCGCACTGTGATGTAAGTTACTGCGCAGTCTTCCAGCAGGCGCTCTTTAAGTTCGCGACTGGTGGTTGACAGGCCACGCCGGCCGTGCACGTCCACACAGCCAATCACGGTGCCGTCTTTTGTACAGACTGTGAACGTGCAATAAACGCCGTGTAAAAGCTCCTGCCAGCGTCGTGCCAAGCTCTTTTGTTCTCTTTTTATGGGCACAGTGAACCGCAAGACAGGTACCTTGCACATCACGAAATGATCAGGAAAGATGCCTCGCAGCCAGTCAAACCCTTGCGCTTCTTCAGTCGTTAGCAACACACGCGAGCGAAGCGGCCATTTATGCGGCAAGTTCAGCGCCTGTTTTGCGCCGCGCTGTTGCCAGAGCAGCAGCACCCCTGCACCCAGCGCAGCGCCGCAAAGCAACACAACCGCCAAGCTGATCCAAGATAAATATTGCACAAATACCCTTTCAATAAGCAAAGTTTGCCGCCCGTTTTCGCTAAGCAGGCCGCATCTACTCTGCGCAGATTTTGGTAAGAATTTGTCTCATTTTATAAGCCTAAAGATGACTTTTTTCATTCTAAGGGCTAACTTGAGCTATCCACCTACACGCTTGACTGTTAACTGGAGCTTTTCAAGCGCCGCCGTCACAGCAGCGCAGTGGTCGCCCTGCACTTCAATAACGCCGTCTTTGGTCGTGCCGCCCGAGCCGCAGGCGCTGCGCAGCTGCTTGCCAAGCAGCGCAAGCGCGCCCGCGTCTGCTGGCACGCCTTTGATAACCGTCACGCTTTTGCCGCCTCGGCCTTTGCTGTCTAACGATACGCGAACCACGCCATCGGTTTTAGCCAGCTTGGCTTGCTTGCAAACGCACAAAGCCACAGCGTGCCTGCACGCGGGGCACATGCGGCCACCGTCGGTGCTGTACACCAAACCACCAGCGGGGCGGGACTTCATGGGCTCTACTTTCATTTGCGTTAATCAACTGGGGTATTCTGGCTTAACGCCACGACTACGCCCATGACTGAAAAATACGTACCTGATAAAGAGCAGATCAATTTGCTCGAACCTTTTGATCGCTTGCATTTGCAGCAAATTGAACTGGTAGCGACACCCACACAGGCAAAGGCGGCGCTTGAAGCCTTGCACCCATGTGCAGTGCTGGGTTTTGACACAGAATCAAAGCCGACTTTTGCCAAAAATGAAGCGTCAACCGGGCCGCACATTGTGCAGCTGTCAACGCTTGACAAGGCGTGGATTTTTCAGCTTGAAGACCCCGAATGCCGACGCGTGGTGGGTTTGTTGCTGGAGTCGCCGCAGATTATTAAAGCCGGATTTGGCTTGGGTGATGACAAAAAGCGCATTACCTACAAGCTGGGTGCAGACCTGCAAGGCGTGCTGGACTTAAACAACGTGTTTCGTGACCAGGGCTACCGCAAAGACATGGGCGTGCGCGGCGCTGTGGCGGTGCTGTTTAACAAGCGCTTTATCAAGTCGAAAAAAGCCAGCACCTCAAACTGGGCCAACCCGCAGCTCACCGAAGCGCAACTGATTTACGCCGCCAACGATGCCTACGCAGCCATGCGGGTGGCGGCAGTGCTGAAGATCACGGGCAGCTGATTGAGGCTTGACGCTTTGACGTTTTAAAGGCGCACAAGCAAAAAAAAGACGTTCGGGCTATTTTTTAGTGGCGATAGCTTGAAAATACCAATAAATACGGGCGCGAGCAGCTCCCGTATTTGTAGCAACATTTTTGCTTTCCCATTATCAGGCAGCCGCAGCGGCTTTGCGATCCGCCATCACACGCTGTGCGGCAGGCCGCTCGCCAATCATTTTTATGTACGGCTTGTAGTCGACACCAGCAGAAATCAACACGTCTTCAGAGTAAATCGCTTTGGTTGCCATGCCCACCAAGGGCAGGCTGGCAAAGGCCGCGCAGTCGGCCTGCGTAAAAGTGTCGCCCGCAATAAAAGGCGCAAATTTAACCAGCCGCTTAAACGCTGCAATGTTTTTGTCGAGCTGCTTGCGAACCCTAGCCTTGGCGCTGTCGCTCACTGTGCCGCCGAAAAACGCTTGGGTATACAACTCGCGCGCCACCAGCTCCAGGTGCAAGTCAATAAACGTCGTTAGCTCGCGCACCTTCGCTGCGGCGAACGGGTCAGCTGGCAGCAAGGCAGGCGTGGGGTACGCAGCTTCAAGGTAGTCAACAATCGCCTGGCTTTCACACAGCGTGCCTTGCAGCGTGGTGATGAACGGAATTTTGCCCAGCGGTGACGCCGCCAGCACGTCTGCGTCGAGCTTCATGGGGTGCGCAGTCGCCTCGGTAAACGGCACATTTTTCTCCAACAACGCCAGCTTGACCTTGTTGTAATAGTTAGACGCGGGAAAGCCGTGAAGGGTAATCATGATGAAGTCTCCTTGAAAAATGGTGAGTTCAGTTTATGCGTGCGCAGCCCAGATCACTGCAATTGACGAGACACCGAAACAGCGTGCAGTCAGCGTGCAATCAGCGCGGATTCAAAGGGTAGGCCGGGTCGGTATAGCCAGCCGTTGAAGGGTGGCCGGGCTTGACCAAATTGTCGATAAGCGCTTCGTCTTCAGGCGTGATAACTGCATCAACGGCCGGCAGGTAGTCCAGCCACTGCGCCAGTGTGCGCGGCCCGGCAATCACCGACGACACTGCGCGGCTGGCCAGCACCCACGCGCACGCAAATTGCGCCAGACTCAATCCGCGCTGCTGCACATGCGCCATCAGCGTTTGCGCAATGGCCAGCGACTCAGCCCTGAATTCAGTGTCCATGATGCGCTTGTCACCGCGCCCTGCGCGGCTGTTGGCATCAGGCGTTTGGCCGGGTGCATATTTGCCGGTCAACACGCCGCGCGCAATTGGGCTGTACGGCGTTACGCCAATGCCGTAGTGCTGGCAGGCAGGCAAAATTTCAACTTCAGGCATGCGGTTGAGCAAGTTGTAATACGGCTGGCACACCACTGGGCCCGGCATGCCCAACTGCCCGGCCAACCGCATCAGCTCGGCAATGCGCCAGCCGCGAAAATTGGACACTCCCCAGTAACGAATTTTGCCGGCGCGCAGCATGGCATCTAACGCGCGCAGCGGCTCTTCCAGGTTCATCCCGTTGTAGTCGCGGTGCAGGTACAGCACGTCAACGTAGTCGGTTTGCAAGCGCTTCAAGCTGGCGTCAATTTCACGCAGCATCCAGCTGCGCGAATAGTGGCCCTCGTTGACTCGCTTGGACATCGCATTGCCCAGCTTGGTGGCCAGCACCCAGTCGTGACGCTGGTTTTTTAGCAGCTCACCAACAATAGTTTCAGACGCGCCGTTGGTGTACACGTCAGCGGTGTCGATGTAGTTCACGCCGTTGGCATGCGCGTCAGCCGTGATGCGTGCCGCTTCAAGCTGATCGGTCTGGTCGCCAAACATCATCGTGCCCAGGCACAGCGTGGAGACTTTTAGATTACTGCTGCCCAGAGTTCGGTATTGCATATAAATACTTAATAAAACGAGCTGTAGCCCAACAAATACGAGCGTGACCAGCTCCTGATTATGTAGCGATTGAAAAACTCAATTGACTGCTACAGCGCCTTGCCAAGCCGCTGTACGCCTTCAATAATCTTGGCCGTGTCTGCTGTCGCAAAGCTTAAGCGAAAGGTTGCCTTGTCAACATTGGTTGCATAAAACGGCGCGCCTGGCACAAACGCGACCAGCTTTTCAATCGCGCGTTTGGCGAATTCTGCGGCGTCTGCGTTGGGCACTGTCAAACGTGACCAGAAAAACATGCCGCCTTCTGGCGCGTTAAAAGTTACTGCGTCGCCCAACTCACTGCGCAGGCTGGTGGCCATGGTTTGCGCGCGTTCAGCGTAGGTTTTACGCACCACATCAAGCGCCGCATCCATCCGGTTCAGCCCCAGGTACTGCGCGGCAATCGCTTGCGTCAAATTGCTGGTGTGCGCGTCGCTGAACTGTTTGCACATCACGGCGTTGGCCAGCACTTGCGGCTGCGCCACCATCCAGCCGACACGCAGGCCCGGTGACAACACTTTGCTGAACGAGCCGCAATAAGCAATCAAGTCACGCGAGCCCGGCACGCTTTCGCTTAAGGCCAGCATGCTCGGCGGCGGCGGTGCGCCAAAGTACAGCTCGCCGTACGGGTCGTCTTCAACTACCAGCACGCGGTGCTGCACGGCCAGCTCCAAAATGCGCTTACGGCGCGCAAGGCTTAGCAAGGCACCGCTCGGGTTGCCAAAGGTGGGAATCAGGTACACCAGCTTGGGCTTGTGCTCAATGATCAGGCGCTCAAGTTCGTCGACCTTCACGCCGTCGCCATCGATTGGCGCGCTGACCAGCTCGGCGCCGTAAAGCCGAAAGCACTGAATGGTGGCCAAAAACGTCGGCCCTTCCACAATGACTTTGTCGCCCGGGTTAATCATGGTTTTACCAATCAGGTCCAGCCCTTGCTGGCTGCCGGTGGTGGTGATGATTTGCTCGGGTGTGGCCGTGATGCCTTTATCAGCAAGATAGCCGCTGAGCGCTTCACGCAGCGGGCCCCAACCTTCGGTGGCACCGTACTGCAGCACCGCGCCGGGGTGGCCACTAAGCACCTGCTCAGACGCCATGCGGATGCCTTCGACGTCAAACAGCGCTGGGTCAGGAAAGCCGCCGGCAAAGCTGATGATGCCGGGCTTGCCCAACAACTTGAACAACTCACGAATGGCTGACGTTTCAACGTTGTTCAAGCGCGATGCAAAACTCAAGGCAGCAGGCAGATTGGGGGGCAAGGACATGTAAAAATAACTTTATGAAAAAAGAAACCATTGCACCGTTTTTTGCGACGCTCAAAGCGGCAAACCCGCAGCCGGTAACTGAACTTGAATATACCAGCGTGTTTGAATTGCTGACCGCTGTGCTGCTGTCTGCTCAAGCCACTGACGTGAGCGTGAACAAGGCCACCCGCCGCTTGTTTGCAGTGGCCAATACGCCGCAGGCTATTTGGGATTTGGGTTTGAAGCGTCTTGAGGGCTACATCAAAACCATTGGGCTGTTCCACAGCAAAGCCAAGCACCTGCTGCAAACTTGCCAAATGTTGGTCGAGCAGCACGGCGGCATTGTGCCGCGCTCGAGGGAGGCGCGTGCGGCGCTGCCCGGCGTGGGCCGCAAAACCGCCAATGTCGTGCTCAACTCAGCCTTTGGCGAAGCGACGATGGCAGTCGACACACACATCTTCAGAATGGGCAACCGAACCGGTTTGGCGCCAGGTAAAACGCCGCTGGCAGTAGAGCTGAAAATGCTCAAACGCATTCCGCCCGAGTACTTGGTAGACGCGCACCACTGGCTGATATTGCATGGCCGCTACGTTTGCATGGCGCGCCAGCCCAAGTGCTATGAATGCGCGGTCAGCAGCTACTGCGCCTTCAAACCCAAAACGCCACAGCCGTCGGCGCTATGATTAAAGAAGCTGCTAGCGCCCGTATTCATTCGGAAAATGGCCTTATTTAATGTAATTATCGACATTAAAGTGACCAAAAAGCCACCCAAGGCTAGCCATATGTCCGCACAGCGCGCTCGTGATTGCGTAAAACGCACGCAACATGTACCGCAGTCTGGCAACATCAAGTTATGGTAACTATTGAACTTGAAAATCGCGCAGTACAGTCCGGGCAGCTCACCGTTCTGTTTGACGGCGCTTGCCCGCTGTGCCGCCGCGAAATCGACGTGTACCAAGGTCTGAGCCCGATTGATTCGGCTACCCGGCTGGCATTTGCCGATGTCAGCTTGGCGCAAACTGTGCTGCCGCCCGGTGGCGACCGCGCTGCTTACTTAAAACGCTTTCACGTGCAGTTGGCAGATGGCAGCGTGCGCAGTGGCGCAGCTGCTTTTGTTGCGCTGTGGGCTGTGCTGCCGGGCTGGCGCTGGCTGGCACGCGTGGCCAGCTTGCCCGGCGCAACGCCATTGATGGAACTGGCCTACCGAGGCTTTTTAACCGTACGGCCGCAAATGCAAGGCATCGCCAAAGCGTTTGAAGCGCCGCGGGTAAGCAAAGAGCTGGTCGGCGACTTGCGCTCAGACCACGCAGGTGAACTGGGCGCGGTGTGGATTTACCGGGGCGTGCTGGCTTTTTCACGCGACGAAGGTGTGCGCGAGTTTGCCCGACGCCACAACGTCACTGAGCAAACCCACTTGGACAAAATCAGCGCCCTATTGCCTTGGCCGCAGCGCAGCCGCTTGCTGCCTGCCTGGCGTGTGGCCGGGTTTTTAACCGGCGCGCTGCCCGCGCTGTTTGGCCCCCGCGCTGTGTACGGCACGATTGCCGCGGTCGAGACGTTTGTAGACAAGCACTACCAGCACCAAATTGACAAGCTGCAGAACCGGCCTGAGCACGCCGAGCTGCTTGCTTTGCTTTTGCAATGCCAACACGACGAATGTGAGCATCGCGATGAAGCCAAATCCCTAGGCGGAAAACCACCTGGGCCACTGCTGCGGGCGTGGTGCGCAGTTGTAGGCAGCGGCTCAGCTGCCGCGGTCGAGTTGGCTAGGCGTGTGTAACGGATGGTGCCGCGTGTAACATAATTTGCTACTTTTTTAGTAGCTGGTCGCGCCCGTATTATTTGGGCGAAAGACTTAAATGAGCACCAAGTTGAGA
Organism: Polaromonas sp.; assembly: GCA_031417695.1. Classification (GTDB taxonomy): domain Bacteria; phylum Pseudomonadota; class Gammaproteobacteria; order Burkholderiales; family Burkholderiaceae_C; genus Polaromonas. The sequence goes on along the minus strand of JANOWB010000212.1, from coordinate 799 downwards.
TAAGTCGACTTACGCTGCGTTTCACGCCAACGTCATCAAGTGGAAGTAAAACCTTCGTTGTTTCAAACAATCGGTTTGAAACTCAACCGAAGGCACTCGATGAAACGACACACTCCAGCTGGCGCGCGCTTTTTTTCTCAAACTGCCCGGTGGCTAGCCGCTGCAGGTTTGTCGCTAGCGCTGGCGGCCTGCGGTGGCGGCGGTGACGGCCCGGCGGCCAACCCAGCGTCGCCCCCCGCGCCGCCGGTGATTGAGACACCGCCAGTTGTGTTGCCCACTTGCAGCGCCGCCATACCCGCGAACGCGCCGCTGCAAACCATTGTGGCCGTGCAAGGTTCCGGCAGCATCAGCCCGCTGGTGTCCGCTACTGTCACGGTTCGAGGGGTAGTGGTGGGTGATTTTCAAAACACCGGTGCCACCCGCCTGAATGGTTTTTTTGTGCAGCAAACCGAAGCCACCACTGATCCGCTGGCCTCTAAAGGCATATTTGTATTCGCGCCCAGCGCCGCCAAAGTAGCAATTGGCGACTTATTACAAGTCACCGGTGTAGTCACCGAATTTGGCGGCGCAAACGACAGCGTTACACAGATAGCAGGCAGCGTTACCTTTACGGTTTGCGGCAGCGGTGTAACAGTGGCGCCCACCGCCATCACGCTGCCGGTTGCCAACGCACAAGCGCTTGAGCGTTACGAAGGCATGCTGGTAGAAATAAACCAGCCCCTTGCCGTGACCGAACTGTTCGAACTGGGCCGATTTGGCTCGCTCGCCCTTGGCCTGGGTGGGCGGCAATTTCACCCCA
>JANOWB010000211.1:0-4559 GCA_031417695.1 Polaromonas sp. | reverse complement strand
CGGACGGAAGCCTGGCGCAGCGCGTGAGAGACGTTGTTGCAGACAATCGCAGCAAAGCCCTCCGATTTGCTGCCTGATATGGTGCAACCTGCGCCAGATCTTTCATCCCCTCAACCCTCAAAAGCCAAGCAACCGATTTTTTACCTGTTCGCTGGCCCTAACGGAGCTGGCAAGTCCACGCTGTACAAAGCGCTGGTTCTGAATCGCACCATCGCAACAGGCGCAGAATTTGTTAACGCCGATCTGCACGAGGCTGCGCAGTTGCAGCACATCACTGACCCACTGGCGCGATCAGAACAAGCAAGGCACTGGGCCGACGCGCGGAGAGCGGAACTGCTTAAAGCAGGGCAGTCATTTGTCAGTGAAACCGTTTTTTCGCACGAGTCAAAACTGAACCTGATTGAAGAGGCGCAGAAACTCGGTTTTTTCGTCATGCTGCTGGTTGTGTGTCTCGATGATCCGCATCGGCTGCTGGCTCGGGTCGCTGGACGGGTCACCGAGGGCGGCCACGCTGTACCGCCTGAGCGCATTTTGGCGCGCTATCCGCGAACGCTCGCCAATCTTGCGAAAGCCGTGCGGTTGGCTGACTTGGCGGTTTTGTATGACTCAGAGGCGGTGATGTCAGGTACGCACAGGATTGTGGCTATCTGCGCGCATGAATGGACCGAAGAAAAGGTAAGTCCATTACCTGGTTGGGCGAAAAGGGTTTTAATTTTTACTTAGCAATAAGCACTTTCGCAGCTAGTCTTTCCAAAAACTCCACTTGAGCTCGTCAACATCCCGGCCGCCCTCGGCGTAGTAAATGACCATCCGAATAACGTACAGATAGTTTTTGCTGGTCTTGTGGTTGTCTTGCTGGTTGGCGATGGCCAGTACGTCAAAAATCGCCTCAGCGCGCTTCGCTACGAAATCTTCAACGCAGTGCATGCCAATGCGCGCAAAGTCTTTGGCAAAGGTTTTGCCGATTCCGGGGATGACGGTAAGAGGTGTTTTTGACATCTAGCTGATCATTAGCTGCGCACTATGCCCGCACTAGCTCCATACTAAGCACGCATCAAAGCCTCAATCTCATCCGCCCCCACAGGCACGCCACGCGTCATCAACTCGCATCCGTTAGCTGTGACCAGCGCATCGTCTTCAATCCGAATGCCGATGTTCCAGAACTCTTTGGGCACGCCTTTGGTGGGGCGCACGTACAGGCCGGGCTCAATCGTCAGCACCATGCCGGCGCGCAAAATACGCGGCGGCTTTTTCATGACCATCTCGCCGAGCGGGTCGCGCTCCTGGCGTGGTTTGCTGCCGGGCTCGGTGTAGTCGCCGCAGTCGTGCACGTCCATGCCCATCCAGTGGCCAGTGCGGTGCATGTAAAACTGGCGATAAGCGCCGCTTGCCAGCACGTCGTCAACATTGCCGTGCTTCTTTTTATCCAGCAGGCCCACGTCCAGCATGCCTTGGGCGAGCACGCGGGTAGCCGCATCGTGCGGGTCGGTAAAGCGTTTGCCGGGCTTGGTCACTTTGATGGCGGCTTCTTGGGCGGCTAAAACAATGTCGTACAGCGTGCGCTGGGGGGGTGTAAATTTGCCGTTGGCTGGGAAGGTGCGGGTGATGTCGCTGGCATAGCCGTCAAGCTCGCAGCCAGCGTCTATCAAACACAAGTCGCCTGCTTTCAGCTCGGCTGTATCGGCGCGGTAGTGCAGCACGCAGGCATTTGCGCCGGCTGCCACGATGCTGGTGTACGCCGGGTACTGCGAGCCATTGCGACGAAATTCGTGCAGCAGCTCGGCTTCTAAATGGTATTCACGCAAGCCACCTTTGACGGGTTGGCGCAGCATGGCAGCGCTGGTTTGCATGGCCCGTACGTGCGCACCCGCCGAGATGGCTCCCGCTCTGCGCAAAATTGCAACTTCATGCGAGTCTTTGATCAAGCGCATTTCATCGAGCACCTTGCACAAGTCGTGCTGGCTTTGCGGGCACTCTGCCCCATAGCGAATGCGCGCGCGCACCTTGCCCAGCCAGCCGTCAACTTGCGTTTCCAGGCCCGCGTGCGTGGCAAACGGGAACCACACGGCTTGCTGGTTGCTGAGCAGCAAAGGCATTTTTGCGTCCAGCTCATCCACGCTGAAAGCGTCGTCAACACCCAGCGCGCTGATCGCGGCTTTAGGGCCCAAGCGAATGCCGTCCCAAATTTCACGCTCCAGATCTTTCGGGCGGCAGAACAGCGTGGTTTTTCCGGTTGAATCAATCGTTAACCAGCTACCCGGCTCAGTGAATCCGGTCAAGTAGTAAAAGTAGCTGTCGTGCCGGTACGGGAAGTCGCTGTCGCGGTTGCGCTGCTGCTCGGGCGCGGTGGGCAAAAGTGCAATGCCTGCACCGGCTGCTTTGAGTGCTTTGGCAACCAGGGCGCGGCGTATTTGGTAAACAGTTGTGGTCATAAAGATCAGTTTAAATTCAATTGGGCTAAACGTTCCGGCGTGCCGACATCTGCCCATGGGCCTGGGTACAGTTCTGCGCTAACTTGGCTGTTGTCCATCGCTGCCCGCAACAGCGGCGCCAACGCTGCTTTTATGCCTTGCGGGTTGCCAAACGGCAGGCTGTCAAAAAACGCTTTGCGATACAGCGCGATGGTACTGAAGGTGTAGCGCGGCTGCGGGCTATTTGCTGATAAATCTGACGGTAAATTTAAGGCTAGCCCGTCGGCGCTGATTCCAAAGTCGCCCTTCAAGTTATGCGGCGGGTTTTGCACCAGCCACAAGTGCGCCAGCTTGCCGCTGGCAGAAAAGCGCTCGACGGCGGCCTGGATAAATTCAAAACCCGGCGTGTACACATCACCCGCCAAAACCCAAAACACATCACCCAGCATTGGCAGTGCCCGCGCAATGCCGCCTGCAGTTTCCAGCGCACCGCCAAAGTCAAGGCCTTCATGTGAGTATGAAATTAATAGCTGCTCGCGCCCGTATTTATTGGGCTTCAGGTCGATTTGATGCTCAAAATGGCCCAAAAAATGAGGTTCAAACTGCTCACCGAGCCAAGCCGTATTAATTACCAGATCTGTAAAACCGCCAAGGGCCAGCGCATCAACATGCCAGTCGATCAACGCTTTGCCGCGCACTTGTAAAAGCGGTTTTGGGCAGGTGTCGGTCAGCGGGCGCATGCGCTCTCCGCGGCCGGCGGCCAAGATCAGGGCGGGGGTCTTCATTGTGAGCCTGATTATGTCGGTTTTTAAGACGCTAATTAACACGTGGCCCAATTGATTCGGGCGCGAGCAGCTCCTGAATAAATAGCGAATCAGCAACCCACCGCCCGCGAAAACGCATCCCGTAAAATCTAAGGTTGCCCCAACATTTTTCTCAATGGACCCGACGTATATGACCGCAATGGCCGACACCAATCCCACCTTGATGGCCAACGCCATTCGCGCGCTCGCCATGGACGCCGTGCAAGCCGCTAACTCTGGCCACCCGGGCGCGCCCATGGGCATGGCCGACATGGCGGTGGCGCTGTGGGGCGGTCACTTAAAGCACAGCCCACACAATCCGCACTGGTTTGACCGTGACCGCTTCGTGCTGAGCAACGGCCACGGCTCGATGATTTTGTACGCGCTGCTGAATTTGACGGGTTACGCGCTGCCGATGAAAGAGATCAAAAACTTTCGCCAGCTGCACAGCAAAACCCCCGGCCACCCTGAAGTGGACGTGACCCCTGGAGTTGAAACCACTACCGGCCCCCTAGGGCAAGGCCTGACGAACGCGGTCGGCATGGCGTTGGCTGAAAAGCTGCTGGCTAAAGAATTTAACCGTGAAAACCATACGATGGTTGACCACCACACCTATGTCTTCATGGGTGACGGCTGCCTGATGGAAGGCATCAGCCACGAAGCCGCCGCGCTGGCTGGCGCATGGCGCTTGGGCAAGCTGGTGGCGCTGTACGACGACAACGGCATCAGCATTGACGGGCAGGTCGCGCCCTGGTTCATCGACAACACGCCGCTGCGTTTTGCTGCGTATGGGTGGAACGTGATTGGCCCGATTGATGGGCACGACGCAGCAGCGGTATCCACCGCCATTGCCGCCGCCAAAACCAACGCTGACAACAAACCCACGCTGATTGTTTGCAAAACCCACATCGGCAAAGGCAGCCCCAACCGTGCCAACACCGCCAAGGCGCACGGCGAGCCGCTGGGCGCGGAAGAAATTAAATTAACCCGCGAAGCCATGGGCTGGGCGCATGGGCCGTTTGAAATACCCGATGACGTGCGCCACGCTTGGGACGCCAAGGCTAAAGGCTTGGTAGCTGAAGCTGCTTGGGACGCCAAGTTTGCCGCCTATAAAACCGCCTACCCGGCGCTGGCCACTGAGTTGTCGCGCCGCATGAAAGGCGACTTGCCCAAGCAGTTTGACCAGCTGGCGGTTGACACTATTTTGGCCGCGCATGACAAGGCTGAAACCGTAGCGTCACGCAAAGCATCGCAGCTGGCGTTGGAATCCTTCACCGCTGGCCTGCCAGAAATGCTGGGCGGCTCGGCAGATTTGACGGGCTCCAACCTGACCAACACCAAGTCC
>JANOWB010000210.1:0-9692 GCA_031417695.1 Polaromonas sp. | reverse complement strand
CACTGGTTGAGCAGTTTTATCCGCACTACAAAGACCGCGCCAAAGTGATTGCGGTGGTCAGGCAAGGCCGGGCTCAGCTGGAGCAGCAACTGGCAAAAGAGCGGGAGCAACTGGCCAATAAAGCGACAGAAGATACTGCCGAAAAAGCGAAGTCGTCACCCACGCCTGAAAATTGATTTGAGTCAGCCCACAAGCACGCTCAAAGCGACGAAAAACAGCTAGAAAGCCTGATTTTCAATACTGAATAGGGCTGTAGCCCAATAAATACGGGCGCGAGCAGCTATACATTAAATGGCAATTTCAGGCTCGCGCGAACGTCTTACCCGACCCTACTTCAGGCTACCTATTTACCGGGCCTTGTCCGCTTCGCGCCGACGCTCGTCCATCTGCCGCCGTTCAACGCAGGTGGGGTGCTGGGCAAACGCGGGCTTGGCGCACTGCTCAGACATGCAGCTTTGAAAGCCGAACATGACGCGGTCTTCACACGCAGCGCGTGGCCCGCCACCACCGCCCGGCGCCTGTGCAGTCGCGGGCTTTGGCTTTGGCGGCGCGACAGAAGGTTCGCTGGCCACGGTGGGCTCTATCTTGGCCGGTTTGTCTTTTTCTAGCGCCGCTTTTTTGGCCGCAGCGGACGCCGCTTGCCGTGCCAAGTAGGCCGCCTGACGCTGCGCTGCACTGGCCGGAGTCATCGGTTTAGGTGCGGCAGATGCCGCCGCGCTGGCCGCAGAGCTGGCCGCAACGCTGCCGGCAGCCAGCCCGGCCGAACCAGGAGCAGTGACGGTTGAAGCGCCTGTTGTACTCGAGGAAGCCGCAGCAGCAGGCAACGGTGTTGAAGCAGCAGCCAACCTGGCCCCAGAATCTACGCCCTTGGCCATGACCGCCGTTTCGCCTGGCCCCAAGCCCATCGAGCTGAAAGGTGCCGAGGCGGATGATGCCGCAGCTGACGTAGCCGCCGCTGCAGCAGCTGAAGAGGCAGCGGATGCGGCAACTGATGCGGCCGATAAGGCCGCCGGTGCCACGCTCGCATCAACCGGTGCTGGTGTGCTGGGTGAACGCATCTTCAAACCGATACCGGCTACCGCCACCACGGCTACGCCCAAAACTGCCCACAACACCCGATTGCTTTTGGCAGGTACCGCCGCGGTCTTCGGCTTGGAAACGTTCGCAGTTGGGCCGGGGCTCGGTGCTGATACCGACTTGCCCGCATGCTTCATCACGGTGCTGTCAGCCGCCGCAGAGCCCGCAGGCATCGATTTTGTGCCGGTTAATCCCGCTTCAGCCGAAGCAGATACGCTGGGCGCAACCCCACCGCCACGCGGCGAAAACACCGTTTCGTCCATCGACGCGTCGGCGTCTGACTTGCTTTGTGAGTCAGACGTGGGCACCACACCCATCTGCCGCAGCCGGCGGCGCGCCAGGTCGGCGTAAATGCCTGACGGAAATTTGTACAAAAACTGCTGCAAGTCGTTGACGTCGGCTGAATCTTTAACGTCTTTCCAATAAACCAGCTCGACTTCTTGCGTCACGATGGACGTGCCCGCGCTGGTGCCCGATGTGCTGATACCCGAATTCGACGAGATCAGCGATTCGCTAGCCAGCATGGTCGCTGTCCAGGTGGCGGTGGCGCCGCGTGCGGGCACTACGCCAGCGGGCGCTACGGTAGCGTCACTGGCGTCTTTGCTCGCCAGTGCCAACGCATCGGCGAATTCCTCAGCACTTGAAAAGCGCTGGTCACGTGACTTTGCCAAAGACTTCGCCACCACCGCGTCTAGCGTGGGCGGCAAGCCGGGGTTGTGAAATGTAGCCGCTGGTGGCGTGAGTGAGACGATGTTTTGAATCACTGCAAAGTCGGTGTCGCCGTCAAACGGGCGCTTGCCGGTCAGCAGCTGGTAAAGCACCACGCCAGCTGCAAACAAGTCGGCCCGCGCGTCAATTGGGCGGCCTTCCAGCTGTTCAGGCGACATGTATTTGAGGGTGCCGACAATAGAGCCCTGCGTGCGCGTGGCGTCGCCAGAATCTTGAATGCGCGCTACGCCAAAATCGGCCAGCTTGATGCGCCCGTTGGCCTGCATCAGCAAATTGGCGGGCTTGATGTCGCGGTGCACAATTTTTTGCTTGTGCGCATAGCTCAGCGCCGACAGCAGGTCAGTCATGATGCCGAGCGTTTGCGCCAGCGTATAAACCTCGCCCTTGTCCAGGTGATGCTTCAGGTCGTCGCCCTCAACGAACTCCAGCACCAAAAAGGCGATGTCGCCGTCGCGGTCTGAGTCGTACACGCTGACGATATTGGGGTGTTGCAGGCGCGCTGCTGAATGGGCTTCAGTTCTGAAGCGAATTTCGTATTCTTTTGCGGCCTCGTCCGACAGGTTGTCAACCTTGATCGTTTTGATCGCCACGCGCCGATTCAGATTAGGGTCGCGCCCCTCGTACACCAACCCCATGGCGCCTTTGCCCAGCACGCGAATCAGGTCATAACGACCGAGTTTTTTAAGGCTCATGGCAAACACACAGTGAACACAGCGACCCAATGAAAAAATAGCAATTTAATACGCACTTGTAAGCCTACGTATTATCTGCGCTTTACCCTGTGTAACTTACCCAAGCCGGACGCCAAACCTGCTCTAGCGCCACAGTACAGGCAAGAAAATCAGCTTTTTAGTGAAAAAGTAATCACTGGCGCGCCCTCATCGCCTAGCTCGCAGCCCGGCACGATGTGACCGGTACCAGACAAATAACACTCGGTGCGGCGCAGCAAAACCCCATCACTCGGGCTGCCCAGGTACACCCAAGTGCCGTAGCTCGATGCATCAGTCAGCACAAAATTGCCGCCACGCCATACCAGCGTGGCATGCAGGCGGGACACACGCGGATCGTTGACGGGCAACCCCGCATCAAGCGCCCGCCCGATGGTGAGCTGCCCGGTTTGGGCATTGCACAGCACTGTTTTGCCACCAAAACCAAGCTCCAAACTGACGGCTTTGCTGGCGGTATACATCGACCGGCCGGCCATGGTGGCTTCTTCATCGCGCCCGGCTTGCCACTCAACCCGGTACACGTGGCTGGCCTCGGCCCGGCCGCGCAAATACATCGGCCCCATGCTGCGCAACAGCATTTTTTGCAGTGGCAGCAAAGCAGACCAGACATGTTCGGTCGTCAAAATTTGCCCGCCACCGGCCAGGTCGGCCAGCCGGGCAGCCGAATTGACCGTGTCGCCAAAGCAGTCGCCATTTATTTCAACCACCTCGCCCGCGTCCATGCCAATCTGCACCTCGATGGGTGCGCCTGCGCCGCCCGCAATCAGCGGTGTGTCAGCCAAGTTTTTTTGAATGCTGACGCATGCCGCCAACGCGTCGCCACCGCTTTGAAAGACAACAAATAGTCCGTCGCCCAGCAACTTGACGACCCGGCCCTGGTGCTGCTCAAACGCGCGCTGCAAGTCTTTGGTCAGCTGCGTGACGAAAGTAGATGCGGCCGCATCACCCAACCTTTCATACAGGCTGGTGCTGCCGACAAGATCAGCAAATACAACGGTGGTCATGGGCAAAGAATGTCAAGCAAAATGAAGAATCAATGTAGCACAAGGCATGGCGCGAAAAGCTCGGCAAACCTTGAGCAAACTCAAGCAAAGCCGTCCCACAACAGCTTGCAGCCCGTCACCAACATGCCGCCGTACAGCACCCGGTAAAACACGCGCTGGCTGATGTGCCGCGCTATGCGCACACCGGCCCACACACCCACTGGCGCCAACGGCAGCAGCACCAGTGAGGTGCTCAGGTTGCGCATGTCAAGCAGGCCCAGCCAAGCGTAGGGAATCCATTTGGACAAATTCACCACGAAGAAGAAAAACGCCATGGTTGCCGTGAATTTGACGGGCGACAGCCGAAGCGGAATCACATACGCGTTGATGGGCGGGCCACCTGCGTGCGCCACAAAGCTGGTGAAGCCAGACGTTACAGCCAGCAGCGCGCCCAGCCATTTAGGCGGCGGCGCGCTGCCTGGCCGGGGCGGAAAAAGCAGGCGCTGCGCCAAAAACAGCAGCGTAAAAGCGCCCACAATTGCCGCCACGGCCTGGGCGTTCAACACCTTGAAGAGCAAAGTGCCAACCGCCGTGCCCACCAGACCAAAGGGCACTAAAAAACGCAGCAAAGCAGGGTCAAAGTCTTTGCGAAAAGCCGCCATGCCGAGCAAGTCCATCAGCAGCAGCACCGGCATCAAAATGGCAGCGGCTTGCGGCACTGTGATGGCAAACGCCATCAGCGGTACCGCCAGTGAGCCAAAGCCCGCGCCGAACCCGCTTTTGCTAATGCCCAGCAGCAGCACAGCGGGCACAGCCACTGCATAAAAAAGCGGGTCAGTGATCAACCGGTAACTTCAACTTAAAAAGGGAAGTGGGCGAAGCAGGCGAAGTGCGCCAGGTATACGAAGTGCGAAATGACCGGTTTAGAGCACCGTACAAGCCTGGCCAAAGCTAAGGCGGGGGTTGCGCGCAAACAGTTTGCTGTCGTCGCCGTAACCAAGGTTGATTAAAAAGTTGGTCTTAAACCGCCCATCGGCAAAAAACTCGGCGTCGACCTTGGCCAAATTGACGCCGCTCATGGGCCCGCAGCTCAAGCCTACTGCGCGCGCGGCAAGCATGAAATAAGCCGCACCCAGCGTGCCGTTGCGAGTGGCGGTGCTCTCGGCCAAAGCGGCGTTGTCAGCAAACATTTTTTCAGCCCCTGCGTCGTGCCACACCAGCGGCATGTTTTCGTAAAAGCGGGTGTCTGTGGCGACGATAACCGTGACTGGCGCGACTTTGGTTTTTTCAACATTGCCGGGCGACAGCGCAGGAATAACCCTGGCGCGGGACTCGGGGCTGTTTAGAAACACATAGCGTGCAGGCTGGGCGTTCATGGAAGTGGCGCCCATTTTCGCGATGTCATAGGCTTGTTGCAAAAGCGCCAGCGGCACCGCCTTGTCGATAAAACCGTTGGCGGTTCGGGCATTGAAAAACAGTTGGTCAAGGCAGGCTTGTGAGATCGTCATTGGGCTTTTCGTGAGGCGTTGGATGAAAGTGGAAAAGTGAGCTTAGCGCAAAGTCGGCCAGCTTGCCCAGCTGGTGCACGCACCGCAAGCCGCAAGCGATAGAGATTTTTTGCTCTGCTTTTAATAGCTGCTCGCGCCCATATTTATTGAGCTACAAGGCAAATTAATACAGACTTTAGGGCTTGGCAACCGTTGCTGCTTGCGGTACAGCCATCGGCTTCAAGGTACCGCAGTCAGTGCCCAGCCACTTGCCAGAGCCTTCAATCGTGGTGGTTTGCAGCTTGCCTTTGCCGTTGTTACTTTCAGCCCCGCTGATTTTCATATTCATGGTATGCGAGCTATCGTTGGGGAAATTGAATTGCCCTTCGCCGGTGGACGACGGATTCGTACAAACGTACTTGAACTTCATGCTGGTCCTGGTTTTTTCAGTGGTGGTGCTGGTGCAGTTGCCGCGCGTTTGCACCGGCAACTGGCTGCGATCGACCATTTCTTTGGTGATGCAAGACTTTGCCGTTACCGCGCCTGGTGGGCCAGACAGGTTCAAGCCCTGCTTGCCCATCATGGCCTCCATTTGCTTGCGCTCGGCGGGCGACATGCTGGCCAGTTGCTTTTGAAGATTGGCCATAGCTTGGTCCATTTCGGGACTGCCGCCCATTTTGCTGGTGACTTCCCACAAACCGGGCTTGCTGGTTTGGGCGTGTGCGCACACTGGCAGCAGGCTTGCTGCGCTCGCTGCGACCAGCGCCAGGGCTTTCAAAGCTTTCATCACTGTCCTTTCAAGTTTTCTGGTCGAAGAACATCTTGGCCGATTATTCAGCGCCGCCGCCGCAAACACAAGCAGAGCTCTAAACAGCCAAAACCAGGCCAAAATGGATATAAATAATGCCTTTTTACCAATAAATATGGGCGCGAGCAGCTATAAATAACATAGCGCAAACCACCCCACTTACACCCCACTTACACCCCACCCACACCGCACTCACACCCGCTCAATTACCACCGCGATGCCCTGCCCCACGCCAATACACATAGTGCACAGCGCGTAGCGGCCACCGGTTTTGTGCAGCTGATTGACTGCCGTTGTCGCCAGACGCGCACCCGATGCGCCCAGCGGGTGACCAAGCGCAATCGCGCCGCCGTTGGGGTTGACGCGTTCATCATCATCTTGCAGGCCCAGCAGCCGCAGCACCGCGAGGCCTTGGGCCGCAAAGGCTTCATTCAGCTCAATCACATCCATTTGCGCCAGCGTTAAACCGGTCAGGGCCAGAACTTTTTGCGTAGCGGGCGCCGGGCCAATGCCCATGATGCACGGCGCAACGCCCACCGTTGCCATGCCCACAACGCGGGCCCGGGGCGTCAAGCCGTTTTTGGCAGCGGTGCTTTCGTCGGCCAGTAGCAAAGCGCAAGCGCCGTCGTTGACGCCAGACGCGTTGCCCGCTGTCACGCTACCGTCTGGTCTGACTGCGCCGTTGAGCTTGGCCAGTGCTTCGAGCGATGTTTCTCTCGGGTGCTCGTCTTTGCTGACGACAAGCGCATCGCCCTTCTTTTGGGCAATCGTCACGGGCGTGATTTCAGCATCGAAATAGCCCGTTTTTTGAGCGGCCACAGCTTTTAGCTGGCTGGCAAGGGCCATCTTGTCCTGGTCTTGCCGGCTAATCTTGAACTCAGTTGCCACGTTTTCGGCTGTTTCAGGCATGGCATCTACGCCGTACTTTTCTTTCATCAACTTGTTAACGAAGCGCCAGCCAATGGTGGTGTCGTACATTTGCGCCGCGCGGCTAAAAGCGCTTTCAGCCTTACCAAGTACAAAGGGCGCGCGGCTCATGCTTTCGACCCCGCCCGCTATCATCATGCTAGCTTCGCCGGACTTAATGGCGCGGGCTGCCGTGCCAATCGCGTCTAAACCAGAACCGCACAGGCGGTTAATCGTGGCGCCGGGCAATTCCATGGGCAAACCGGCCAGCAGGCTGGCCATGTGCGCCACATTGCGGTTGTCTTCACCGGCCTGGTTAACGCAACCGTAAATCACGTCAGTCACGGCCAGCCAGTCCACATTTGGGTTGCGCGCCATCAGCGCCTTAAGCGGAATTGCGCCCAAATCGTCAGTGCGCACACTGCTCAGCGCACCGCCGTAGCGGCCAAAGGGCGTGCGAATCGCATCGCAAATAAAGGCGTGGTTCATTGAAATTCCCATGTTTTAGCCCACATTATGAGAGACGCGCCGCCCGTGCTTGCGGTGCGTGATAAGGTTTAAACATGTTCACGCCCTCGCAACAAGATGTTCGCCGATTTTTCTGCTCGGTGTATGCAAAGTCGCAATCGCAAATGCCGATGGAAGCAATTGAAACGCTGGCTAGCCAATGGATAGCCGAACACCCCGAATACCACGCGGATTTTGCCGATGCCGATGCCGCGCTGGAGAAAATGTACGACCCCGAAGACGGAAAAACCAATCCGTTTTTGCATCTGTCGATGCATTTGTCGATCAGTGAGCAATGCTCAATTGACCAGCCGGGCGGCATTCGGCAAGCGGTTGAGCTGCTGTGCGCCAAGCGCGATTCGCTTCACGATGCGCACCATGAAACTATGGACTGCCTCGGGCAAATGGTGTGGGAAAGCCAACGCGCTGGCCGACCACCCGACGGTGCGGCGTACATCGATTGTGTGCAGCGCCACGCTACTCGGGATTGACCTTGGCGCGGGCGTAAAAAAACCGCTTCAACAGCGGTTTTTTGCTCTGTCAGGTTGGCTCAGCGAAATCTACTCTGCGGCACCGTTTTCACCTCACCATCAAGGGACGCCAGATAGTTAGCAATCAGCTTTAGTTCAGCGTTGGTGTACTGCTTGGCCATGCCGGCCATGATGGCGTTGTTGCGGCCTACCTTGGGGTTGTTTTGCACTTTGTACGACTTCAAGGCCACCAGCAGGTAGTCGCCGTGCTGGCCAGCCAGCTTGGGGTATGACGGGTCGATAGGCTTGCTGTAGTTGGCGCCGTGGCAAGACGAGCAATTGGCCTTTGCCATCAGCGCCTGCACTTGCGCGCTTGCCTCTTTTGCTGGCTTTTCAGGTAAGGCCGCCACCGACACCACGCCGCTGGCGCTGTAATACGCGGCCAGGTCGGCCATGTCTTGGTCGGTCAGGGCCTCGGCAATACCGCGCATGCTGGGGTGCTTGCGTTCGCCCTTTTTGTAAGCGTTCAGGGCCGACACAATGTACTTGGCGCCTTGGCCAGAAATCATCGGCACTTTATACACTTCTGGAAAGCTGGCCTGGTAGCCTTTGATGCCGTGGCAGCCCACGCACATGGCGTTTTTTGATTCGCCGGCCTTGGCATCGCCCTTGATGTCTTGAGCCGACGCGGTTGCCGTCACACAGGAGACAACCAGAGCGAAAATCGTGGATAACAGCTTGTTCATTTTGCGCGGACAATCGAGATAAATTGGAGAATCACCGGAAGGAAGCAGGTGGAAATTTTTTCTTGCAAAATTTCCTTCTCTATTATATCTAGGCACACCTTGCGGCCACTTGACAAGCCAAGGCGTTGCCAGAAACTCAGCCAACAGGCTTTCACTTCGCTTTAATTCGACTAAAAGTATGAAATTTCAAGGCTCTAAAAACTACGTTGCCACGCAAGACCTGATGTTGGCCGTCAACGCCGCCGCCACACTTAAAAAACCTTTGCTGGTCAAAGGTGAGCCGGGAACCGGCAAAACCATGCTGGCAGAAGAAGTTGCCGAAGCTTTGGGCATGCCGCTGCTGCAGTGGCACATCAAGTCCACCACCAAGGCGCAGCAAGGTTTGTATGAATATGACGCGGTATCGCGCCTGCGCGACTCGCAGTTGTCCACCGTCGACGGCGGCGAGAAAGTTAAAGACATTCACAACTACATCGTCAAAGGCGTGTTGTGGCAGGCCTTTACGTCCGAAACACCTGTGGCACTGCTGATTGACGAAATTGACAAGGCCGACATTGAATTTCCGAACGACTTGCTGCGCGAAATCGACCGCATGGAATTTTATGTGTATGAAACGCGTGAGCTGATCAAAGCCAAGCACCGGCCACTGGTTTTCATCACGTCAAACAATGAAAAAGAATTGCCCGATGCATTTTTGCGGCGTTGCTTTTTTCACTACATCAAGTTCCCGGATGCGGACACGATGCGGCAAATTGTGGATGTGCACTTTCCCACGCTTAAAAAAGAGCTGCTCGCGGCGGCCATGAAAACCTTTTACGAAGTGCGCAATTTGCCCGGCCTCAAGAAAAAACCATCGACCAGTGAGCTGCTCGACTGGCTTAAATTGTTGGTGGCCGAAGATATTTCGCTTGAAACCCTGCAAAGCAAAGACGACAAGGTCAGCGTGCCGCCACTGGTGGGAGCGTTGCTTAAAAATGAGCAGGACGTGACACTTTTTGAAAAGCTGGTGTTCATGCAGCGCAACAACCGATAACCGATAACCGATAACTGGCAATTACAAAGAAAAATCATGAATTCAAAATCATTGCTGGCGGACGGCCTTGCAGATGCGGTCGGCTTTATTGGCGGCTCACTGATTTCGTTTTGGCTAGGCCGACTTTTTGGGTTTGATATTTTTGATGCGGGCTACAGCAACACCACGATTGCCGGCATTGTGATGGTGGGCATCGGAGGCGGGCTAGGTCTGCAAAT
>JANOWB010000209.1:0-2417 GCA_031417695.1 Polaromonas sp. | reverse complement strand
TTTTGCCAGCCGGCAGCGCGCCGAACACTGCGGCGCGTTTGTCTGGCGTGGCGCCGTTGTTTAGCACTTCGCCGTCGAGCGTGCCCGTAATGCACAGCGTGGGGCGGGTGACGCCTGCATAAGCGTGTGCAGCGCTGCCTTGCACGGGCAAGTTGGGCGACAACGCAATCAGCGCCGAAATGCGCGGCTCTTTTATAGCGGGGCGGTGCGGGTAAGACTGGCCGCCCATACCCAGCGCGGTGTGTGCGCCAAACGAATGGCCAGCCATGCCAACCGCGTCAAGGTTTACAAAACGCCAGGCTTTGTCGATGGTTTTGCGCCGCGCCATTTCGTCGAGCGCAAAAACAACGTCTTGCAGCCGGGCCAGCAATTGCTCAGCACCGCCCAATGTGCGCAGCGCAGCGGTGTCTTGAAAGCTGCTGGCCACGCTGCGAGCGGCGTCAATGTCACTGCCCGCATGCTGCAGGTGCACCACCACCAGGCCAGCGTTGGCCCAGGCGCTGCCCCACACATCGCCGCCGTCCCGCGAGCCACCCAGGCCGTGCGAGTAAATCACCACCGGCCAACCAGCAGCAGGCGCAGCGGCTTGCGGCCAGCGAATGCGCACGGGCACAGCGCGCTGGCGGCGCGTGTCTTGCCAGGTTTCGTCAGCGTAAGCGGGGTTTTGAGCTTGCGCCAGGGGCACGCCCCAAGGGCAGAATAACGCCAGCCCCGCGCCAAGTGCGGCTCGGCGATGAATGTGAGAGTGGTGGGCAGATGCGGGCGCTTGCATGGCCGTCAGTTTGATTCGCTTTTGTGAAGTCAATGTGAACCGCGTTAAAAGCAGCGGTAGACCCGAAAAACGGCTAATTTTAGCCATTTTTAGTGGCATTTTTGCCGTTTTACCCAATAAATACGGGCGTGAGCAGCTATTAAATATATAGCGACTAGCTCTGCAAAGCCAGCATTAATTTGGCATGTATGCCGCCAAAGCCGCCGTTGCTCATACACAAAACATGATCGCCCGCATGCGCTTTGGCTTTGACTTGCGCGACCAACTCGTCAACGCTGCTACACACCACCGCGCGGTCAACCATGGGCGCCAGCGCGGCTTTGGCGTCCCAGTCGAGACCGCCCGCGTGGCAAAAGGCGATGTCGGCTGACTCTAGCGCGCGGGGTAGTTGCGCAGTCATCACGCCAAGCTTCATGGTGTTGCTGCGCGGCTCGAACACAGCCAGTATGCGGTCAGCCGCCTTGCCTGCCGCGTTGAGCTGGCGGCGCAGGCCGTCTACCGTGGTGTGAATGGCCGTGGGGTGGTGAGCAAAGTCGTCGTACACGGTGATGCTGCCGCCGCCTTTTTGCACAACGCCCACCACCTCCATGCGGCGCTTGACGTTTTGAAAGCTGACCAGTGCGTCTGCGGCGGCCTGTGGGGCAACGCCCAAGTGCTCGGCGGCAGCAATAGCGGCCAGCGCGTTTAGCTGGTTGTGCACGCCGCTAACCGCCCACTGAACGCGCGCCACCTGCTTGCCGCCTTTAAGCACCGCAAAGTCGCCCGGCTCGCCTTGCGCCGTAAAACCGTCTTTGTTGGCCCAAGCTTTGCCGAAAAGGACTTGTTCAGACCAGCAACCTTGGGCTACAACGCGTTCTAAACTTTCTTCAGTGGCGTTCACCACCACCCGCCCGGTTGACGGCACGGTGCGCACCAAGTGGTGAAATTGCCGCTCAATGGCGGCCAGGTCGTCAAAAATATCGGCGTGGTCGAATTCGAGGTTGTTCAAAATCGCCGTGCGCGGGCGGTAGTGCACAAACTTGCTGCGCTTGTCAAAAAACGCAGTGTCATATTCGTCCGCTTCAATCACGAAGGTATTGCCTGCACCCAGCCGGGCAGACACGCCAAAGTTAAGCGGCACACCGCCCACCAAAAAGCCCGGGTGCAGCCCAGCGCATTCCAAAATCCACGCCAGCATGGCCGTGGTGGTAGTTTTGCCATGCGTGCCCGCCACAGCCAGCACATGGCGCGGGCCCGTGGCGTGGTGCGTGGGGTGATGCAGCACATGGCCGCTGAGCCACTGTGGGCCGCTGGTGTAGGGCAGGCCAGCGTTGAGGATGGCTTCCATCAGTGGGTACTTGGGTACCCCCACGCTTGTCGCTTCGCGTACTTCGCTGCCCCCCGCGGGGGCTAATTTCCCTAGGGGCGGCCCGTCGGGAAATTGCTTTGGCTTGCCATCAACGTGCGCCCTGGACACCACATTGCCCACCACAAACACATCCGGGTTAAAGGCCAACTGATCCGCACCATAACCCTCAATCAGCTCAATGCCCAGCCCACGCAACTGGTCGCTCATGGGCGGGTAGACGCCGGTGTCACAACCAGTGACTTTGTGGCCAGCCTCAACCGCCAGAGCCGCCAGGCCGCCCATAAAAGTACCGCAGAT
>JANOWB010000208.1:0-10035 GCA_031417695.1 Polaromonas sp. | reverse complement strand
CTTTTGGCAGTGCCATCGTCAACCACCAGGCAGTGGGCTTTCGCCTGGCTGACTGCGCCACGCAAATCGAAGCCGCCCGCCAACTGACCTGGCACGCCGCCGCCCTGCGCGATGCAGGCTTGCCGTGCCTGAAAGAAGCCGCCATGGCCAAACTGTTTGCCAGCGAGATGGCTGAAAGCGTCTGCAGCGCAGCCCTGCAAACGCTGGGCGGCTATGGCTATGTGAGCGACTTTCCCATCGAGCGCATATACCGTGACGTGCGGGTGTGCCAGATTTATGAAGGCACGTCGGACGTGCAGAAGATCATCATCCAGCGGGCGCTGGCTTGATGCGATCTGAAAATTGAAGTCGCAAGAGCAAACTTGCCCTTGCGGCAAATTGAATGCAGCCAAGAAGCCTCTCGCATTTGCCGACTGCTGCGCCCGTTACCTGAACAATTTTGAAAATACCGCAGCGCCTGATGCTGAAAGCCTCATGCGCTCACGCTACAGCGCCTTTGTGTTGAGCCGTATCGATTACCTAAAAGCCACTTGGCACCACAGCACGCGGCCCACTGATGTCACGCAAGACGACGGCACCAAATGGTTGGGTCTTGAAGTACGCCATTGCGTTTCAATTGATACAGACCACGCGCAGGTTGAGTTTGTCGCTCGGTACCGCACCGCTGGACGTGGCTTGCGCATTTACGAGCGAAGCCGCTTTGTGCGTGAGGCAGGGCGTTGGTACTATGTTGATGGTGATTTGCTTTAAAAAGCACTTTTTCTGGCGAATTTCACTATCATTTCGCCTTTAAGACCAATAAATACGGGCGCAAGCAGCTCATAATTAAATAGCAAATTCAAGATGACAAATTCAACTTTCGACGCCGTGCTGTTCGACTGCGACGGCGTGCTGGTCGACAGTGAGCCGATTACCAATGGCGTGCTGCGCGACATGCTTGAAGAAACGGGCTGGGCGCTGTCGCCCGACGAGTGCATGCGCATTTTTGTTGGCAAGGCCGTTAAAGACGAAGTCGCGTTGATTGAAGCGAAAACCGGCAAAGTAATTGACGAAGCCTGGATGACTGAATTCCGCAAGCGCCGCGACGCGGGTCTTCGCGCACGGCTGCAGCCCATCAGCGGAGCGCAGGCAGCTGTGGCAAAAATCCACGCACATTACGCAGGCCGCATCGCCTGCGCGTCGGGCGCAGACCGCGCCAAGGTGGAGCTGCAACTGCAAATGTGCGGGTTGATGCCCTGCTTTGAGGGGAGCATTTTCAGCGGCTACGAGGTGCCGCGATCCAAACCCTTCCCGGATGTGTATCTGGCTGCCGCTGCCGCAATGGGCGCAGATGCCAAACGCTGCGCAGTCGTTGAAGACTCAGTGACCGGCGCAATGGCCGGTGTTGCGGCCGGTTGCACCGTGTTCGGCTACAGCCCGCCTGAAGCTGGGCACAGCGCGCCGGCTGCTCTTCTAGCCGCTGGGGCTGTGCGCGTGTTCACCGACATGGCTGAGTTGCCCGACTTGCTGGCGAGTTTCACCAGCTCTCACTCCCGCGCTCCCCCTTAAACGGCCCCACCAGCTCTGGCGTAATCCAGCCGCCATAAAACCCGCCCGGCTGCGGCGTGACGGTTTCGCCGCCCACGGTGCAGGTCAAATTGGTGGGGTAAAACGCGATGCAGTCGGCCAGTGCCTCGGCGCCAGCCAAGGGCTTGGGGTAGCTCCAGCCCACGTTAGGCAAAACCTGCGTGTTGCTCACCAAAGACCAGTACGCCGCAGGCCCTTTCCATTCGCAAAACGAGCTGCCCGCGCCCTGACGTAAAAGCGACTGGTCAACGTCAGCCAGTGGAATATAAAAGCTGGGCGGGTGCGATGTCTCCAGCACCAGCACCGCGCTTTGGGTACGTGCCACGTCAAGCGCGCCCCAGCGAATGATCACCTCACGCGTGTCACGCACAAGCCGGGGCGGGCGCGGAAAGTCCCATACCGACACCTGTCCCGGGCCGGGCGTTACGGCAAATGGTGGGCGGGTTTGGCCACGCCAGTTCCATTGGGCGCGAGCCGCTTCAAGCCAGGTGAGGGTAGCGTCTGATTTCATTGCGTAATTTTCTGAGCAAATTGAATGTTCTGTCTGCTTGTCTTACTCCCTCCCCTCTCGGGGGAGGGTTGGGGTGGGGGCAAGCGCAGGACGGAAGTTCGCATCGTGCCTGCCCCCATCCCAACCTCACCGGCAATCGCCTGAGGCGAAAGCTCTTTGGCCTGTCCAAGTCCGCATTGGCGGACTTAGAGCCGCAGGCCGCAGCCCCGGAAGGGGAAGGAGCAAGATTGAGAGTCATATCCGCCTGCAGACCAATAAATACGGGCGCAAGCAGCTCCTGAATTAATAGTAGATTGACGCCAGGCCCAGCCGCGCAGCCACCCCATCGCCACAGACATGACGCCATGCCACCTCCGTGATAAGCTGATCGCTCTTCTTCCACAAAGACTGCGAGACACACCATGCCCGGACTCCTGCCCAACGTTGACCCTGACGGCCTGCTCGAATTTTCAGTCGTCTACACCGATCGTTCGCTTAACCACATGTCAAAAAGCTTCGGCCATGTGATGACGGACATCTCCAGCATGCTCAAAGATGTCTACAAAGCGCCGTCCGCCGTTCTGGTGCCCGGCAGCGGCACCTACGGCATGGAAGCCGTGGCCCGCCAGTTTGCCGCAGGCAAGCATGTCATGGTGATTCGCAACGGCTGGTTCAGCTACCGCTGGTCGCAAATTTTTGACATGGGGAGCATCCCTGCGTCGCACACCGTGTTGAAGGCTCGCCAAACAAACAAAGGCGCGCAGGAACCGTGGGCCCCGGCACCGGTTGCTGAAGTCATCGCCGCCATTGCCAAGGAAAAGCCAGCCCTCGTTTTTGCCCCACACGTTGAAACCTCAGCCGGCATGATGCTGCCTGACGGCTACCTGCGCGCGGTAAGCGACGCAGTACACGCAGTAGGCGGCTTGTTTGTGCTCGACTGCATTGCATCAGGCGCGATGTGGGTAGACATGCAAGCCACGGGCGTTGACGTGCTCATATCCGCCCCGCAAAAGGGCTGGAGCAGCTCGCCCTGCTGCGCCATGGTGATGCTGAGCGAACGCGCCAGAGCCGCGATTGACGGCACCACCAGCTCCAGCTACGCCTGCGATTTGAAAAAGTGGCTGCAGATCATGGAAACGTATGAGAAAGGCGGCCACGCCTACCACGCCACGCTACCCACAGACGCCCTCACGCGCCTGGCCGCAGTCATGAAAGAAACCCAAGCCTACGGCTTTGCCAAAGTGCGCGCCGAGCAAATGGCGTTAGGTGCAAAAGTGCGCGAGCTGTTTGAAGGCTGTGGCCTGAAAAGCGTGGCGGCCGAAGGCTTCAAAGCGCCAGGCGTGGTCGTCAGCTACACGACTGATCCTGAGATTCAATCCAGCAAAAAATTCCTGGCGCAGGGTTTGCAAACCGCCGCTGGCGTGCCGTTGCAATGCGATGAAGGCGCAGACTTCATGACCTTTCGCATCGGGCTGTTTGGCCTGGACAAATGGCACAACGTGGACAAGACCGTTGCGCACCTGGCAGGTGCGCTAGACAGGCTGGGCCTGACAGAGCCGGTCGCTGAAGAAATGGCGCACTGACAGGACGGGTTTGCAAACATGAGTAGCCAACCCACAACGCAAACGCTTGAGCACTCCCTTTTATCGCAAGCCAGCGGCGCCACCCACCCCCCGCTGATTGAACAAACCCTGGGTGATTTCTTCGACACCATGGTCGCTCGCCAGCCTGACCACTTGGCACTCGTCAGTGCCCACCAAGGCTTGCGCTACACCTACCGCGAGCTGCAAACCGAATCCAACAAATTGGCCAGCGCAATGCTGCAACTGGGGCTAACCACAGGCGACCGCGTCGGTATCTGGTCGCATAACAATGCCCAGTGGCTTTTGATGCAGCTGGCCACCGCCAAAGTGGGCCTGATTCTGGTCAACATCAACCCGGCGTACCGCGTGTCCGAGCTGGACTACGCGCTGAACAAAGTCGGCTGCAAAGCGCTGGTAACGATGGCGAGGTTTAAAACGAGCGACTACATCGGCATGCTGCGCGAGCTGGCGCCTGAACTAAACATTGCAAAAGGCGAGCTGCAAATCGCTCGCCTGCCGCAACTCAAATCCATCGTGTGGATTGATGCGCCTGGTGAGTCAGACGAACCCGGCATGACCCGCTTTTCAACCCTGCTGGCCAGCGGCAACACCAACGACCCGCGCATACCCGCCATTGCCGCCACGCTCAAGGCAACAGACGCCATCAACATCCAGTTCACCAGCGGCACCACGGGCTTCCCAAAAGGTGCAACGCTCACGCACCGCAATATTTTGAACAACGGCTACTTCATCGGCAGCGCCATGCAGCTCACGCCAGCGGACAAGCTGTGCATCCCTGTGCCGCTGTACCACTGCTTTGGCATGGTGCTGGGCAACCTGGCGTGCATCACGCACGGCGCCACCATCGTCTACCCCAACGACGGGTTTGACGCGCTCACCGTGCTGCAAACCGTGCAAGATGAAAGGTGCACCGCCCTGCACGGCGTGCCTACCATGTTCATCGCCCAGCTTGACCACCCGCGCTTCAAAGAGTTTGATTTAAGCAGCCTGCGCACCGGCATCATGGCCGGCTCGCCCTGCCCGACAGAAATCATGAAGCGCGTCGTCGAGCAAATGAATTTGCAAGACATCACCATCGCCTACGGCATGACCGAAACCAGCCCCGTCAGCTGCCAGAGCAGTGTCAGCACACCGCTGGCCAAACGCGTGTCAACAGTCGGCCAGGTGCAGCCCCACATCGACATCAAAATCATCGACCCCGAAACGGGCGCATTGGTGGCACGCGGCGAGCGGGGCGAGTTTTGTACGCGCGGCTATTCAGTCATGCAAGGCTACTGGGGCGACATCGAAAAAACCCGTGAGGCCATTGATGCTGAAGGCTGGATGCACACCGGCGACCTGGCGACGATGGACGGCGAAGGCTACGTCAACATCGTCGGCCGCATCAAAGACATGGTGATACGCGGCGGTGAAAACATCTACCCGCGCGAGATTGAAGAGTACCTGTACCGCCACGCAGCAGTGCAAGACGTACAAGTCGTCGGCCTGCCCGACAAAAAATACGGCGAAGAACTCTGCGCCTGGATCATCACCAAGCCAGGCCACGCATTAACAGAAGGCGAAATCCGCGACTTCTGCAAAGGCCAGATAGCCCACTACAAAGTGCCCCGCTACATCCAGTTCGTCACCGAATTCCCCATTACAGTCACTGGCAAAATCCAGAAGTTCAAGATTCGCGATGCGATGAAAGTGCAGCTTGGGTTGGTGGATGAGAAGACGGCTTAAAAAGCGCTGAGGCTAGTGACACAGGCTTGCGTATTTATATCAATTCGATATAATTAGTTATGCATGTCATCTCCCTCAAAATGCTTCGCACGTTCTGGCAGAAGCACCCGGAGGCAGAAAACGTTTTACGTGAATGGCATTCAGTCGTTGAAAACGCCGAGTTCAAAGACTTCAACCACGTGCGAGACTTTTTTAATTCCGCTGATTACGTGCCACCGTTTACCGTGTTTGATGTTGGCGGCAACAACTACCGCGTGGTGGTGCTGGTCAGGTACAGATTCAAAAAAGTCTTCATACAAAAAGTCATGACGCACCGCGAGTACGACAACTGGAACAAACTCTATCGAAAAGGCAAGGTCTAACCATGCAAGCAACACAAGCTCCAAACAGCAAATCCATCAACATGCCAGCCCTTCAAGCCTCTTGGCTGGCGTTTGAGAACATGGCGCACCTGCGTCCCATCCATACCGAAGTTGACTACGACCGCACCGTCAAGATGATGAACGCGCTGCTGGATGAAGCTGGTGACGATGAAGACCACCCGCTTTCAAGCCTACTTGAGCTGACATCTGATCTGGTGTCGCGCTATGAACAGGAACACCACTCGATAGAAGCTGCTGACCCTAAAGACGCACTGCGGTTTTTGATGGAGTCGCGTAGCTTGAGACAAGAAGACTTGTCAAGCGTTGTGCCGCAAAGCAACTTGTCAGCGATTTTGGCGGGAAAGCGGAAGATCAGCGCTGCGATGGCGGGCAAGCTGGGCGGATTTTTTGGCATCAGCCCAGCAATCTTTGTGCCGCGTTGAGTCGCGGATAGCGGATTGCAATGCACAACCCAACTCACCCTGGCTTCATCATTCGTGATGATGTTTTGCCCGAACTGCAATTGAGCGTGAATGAAGCGGCAGAGCAGTTAGGCGTGTCGCGCGTCACTCTTTCGCGAGTAATCAACGGTCGCTCTGCCATCACGGCTGAAATGGCCCTTCGTGTCGGCAAATGGGTTGGTAACGGCCCTGAGATATGGCTGCGTATGCAGGGGCAGTATGACCTTTGGCAAGCCAAGAAAAAGGGTGATCCGAAAGTCAAGAAAGCGAAGCGGCCTGCGGTCGTTTCGGCCTTATCTGCATGAACGTTTGAAAGCTGTAAATGCTTGATTATGAAGTTAACGAAATCAAGGAAGGCTTGCGACCTATCCACACCGAAGCCGACTACGACCGCACCGTCAAGATGATGACTGCGCTGCTGGACGTAGCAGGTGACGATGAAGACCAGCCGCTTTCAAGCCTGCTTAAGCCGACATCTGATTTGGTGTCGCGTTATGAACAGGAACACCACCCAATAGAAGCTGCTGTCCCAAAAGACGCGCTACGGTTTTTAATGGACGCGCTTGGACTCAGGCAGGAAGACTTATCGAGGGTTGTTCCGCAAAGCAAACTGTCGGCGATTCTGGCGGGGAAGCGCAAGATCAGTGCTGCGATGGCGGGCAAGCTTGGCGGGTTTTTTGGCATTAGTCAGCCGATATGTGTTTCATGGCAAGTTCGTTTGTAGACACTTACGAGGCGATCCTCGGGAAGCCAAATCAAAAAAAGCTGACGAAAGATCCCAATCAAGTTGATCCTTGTAATATGCTGCAGGCATTCAACAGACAGGTTTTTGACCGGGTTTAGAGGGCAACAATGAGTTGCTTTCGAGATTAACTTAATGCCGCAGTCTAAATTTCGCTTTCCTGGGGTAAAGTCCAAGATCAGCCCCGGGGTACTGGGTCAGCATACACGACTGAAACAAGCAGACATTCATGAATTCCACGCGACTTCCAGCTAAGTTAGCCAAGGAACCCTTGATAGATGTGGTGTTCGAGGTTCGCTTCGCTTCTTCTATTCCTGGTGGATCGATCCTGCCCGGAATCGTTTTTGCCGGACTTGGCGATCAAATCGCGCGAGTTGAGTCACTTCCTGCACAGCAATTACCACAACAAGTTAGAGAATTAGACCCTGCACTCTTATATGCACCGTTGACCCGAATTGTTTGGGGCGGTTTTGCAGTACTTATCGGTGACAAAACTTTAGGCATAGCCTGTGCGATGCCCTACCCAGGTTGGACAGAATTTAAAAAAGCTATATTGAAAGTCATGAATATTCTTGACGCTGCCAATTTTGTTACTTCAATCGAGCGACATTCTCTCAAGTACGTAGACTTTTTTGAGACGGGGCAAGATCATGCTGCTGCTCTTCAGTATTTCGACCTTGCGTTGAAATTGGGTACTCATGAAGTAGTTTCTGAAAATACAAACATTCGAGTTGAACTTTTAAGGGGATCATTTCTGCATGCAATACAGATAATGACTTCAGCTACGATCCAGTCACCCAACATACCTGAGAGAGTTGGAGCAGTGCTTGAAGTAGGTACAGTGCAGCAAGATCCTGAGTTAGATGTGAGCAGGTTTATTAGGAATTTACCCGGTTTTCTTGACGAAATCCACAACGCAAATAAGGAAATTTTCTTTGAATGTCTTAGCAAAGAAGGTTTGAGCAAACTGGAGCCTCAATATGAATAATGGTTTTGCCTTTGCGGGAATGGCCACCGTTAGTGCGATGGCATTTGTCCCATTCCATTTTCAGACCAGCTTTCAAGAAGTATCGTCGGCACGGTCTGCTTCTCAGAGTAGAGTTTCTCGGGTAATCCCCCGTCAGAACACGACTTACGGAGAAGTGTCATGGGCAGGTCAGATTACTGCGTCAAATTTGTCAGCCCCGCCTCATAACACCTACATGCGATCCCTAACGGCGGCTGAAGATAGAGTGTTCCATTTGGCAGCGCTTCGCTCCGCAAACGTTATCTCCAAAGGCAGATTCATCGCCAAATGACCGCCGATGAAGCCCACTCTATTCTGACTAAAAATTGCGATCTTGATGTCGGCAAATTTTATGGTTCATCGTCAACATTGACTTTGGGGTCTGGGCTTATTTACAGCAACGTAAGACATCCTAAGTTCGACCATTCCGATAACCTGTTTTCAACCGTTGAAGGCGCGGCATATGTACTGACGCATGAATGTGATGTAGATCAGCGGAACGAACGAAGTTTTAATGACTACGTCACGATCTGTCCGCTCATTGCCATTTCTGCATTTGTCGTCGAATACGATGCTGCGTTTCGTGATGACAATCAGCTCAGAGGATTTTTGACTGCCATAGCTAAACGCGAAGTTAGTCGAGTTGTGTATATTCCGCCGAAGTCTGGCGACTTAAAATTTGGCGCTTTTGCATATTTGAATAATCTTTCAAGCACGCACGTTTCAGTTTTCGCCAACGCGCTTCCTGTTGCAGCTGTTTCTGCTTATGGCTTAAGAGAATTTGATCAAGCTTTGACAAATCATCTACTTCGCCCAAAGGCGCAGCGTTTGTCTTTCGAGACTTGAGAGTTCCGCTGTAAGTAACCGCTGTGTGTGGGTTCGGTTCGAACGTAAACCGGACGCGGCATAGTGGCTGCATTGGTCATAAAACAGCAAGTACACCCGATAAAACACCCAATCACACCCATTTTTTGCGGTTTGACTAAGCCTGTTGCAGGGCGCGGGTGTGAGTGCAAAGTCAGTTAACTTCGTAAAACCGCCTAGAATTGACGTTTACGTAAACGTCAACTAGGCGTTTGGCGCTAAATTTAGCAAGTCTTCCCCAAAAAGAAAGCCCCGCATGCCTGTTCTGGAGACAAAACTTAACGCCCGCACGGCTGACTTCCAGGCCAATGTGGCGGCCATGCAAACGCTGGTTGACCACTTGCGCGGTGAGGTGGCCAAGTCGGCAGCTGGCGGCGGTGAGGCGGCTCGGGCCAAGCATGTGGCTCGGGGCAAGTTGCCTCCGCGTGAGCGGGTGCAAATGCTTTTGGACCCGGGCACGCCGTTTTTAGAACTTTCACCCCTCGCGGCGCACGCCATGTACGACGGCGCGGCGCCTTGCGCGGGGCTAATCACTGGCATTGGCCGCGTTAGCGGTGTCGACTGCATGGTGGTGTGCAACGACGCGACTGTGAAGGGCGGCACTTACTACCCGATGACGGTTAAAAAGCATGTGCGCGCGCAAGAAATTGCGCAGCAAAACAACTTGCCGTGCATCTATCTGGTCGACTCGGGCGGGGCGAATTTGCCGAACCAGGACGATGTGTTCCCGGACCGTGACCACTTTGGCCGTATCTTTTACAACCAGGCTCAAATGAGCGCCGAGGGCATCGCGCAAATCGCCGTCGTCATGGGCAGCTGCACGGCAGGCGGCGCGTACATGCCCGCCATGAGCGATGAAAGCATCATCGTGGCCAACCAGGGCACCATCTTTTTGGGCGGGCCGCCGCTGGTCAAGGCCGCCACGGGTGAGGTTGTCACGGCTGAAGACCTGGGCGGCGGCGATGTACACACGCGGCTGTCGGGCGTGGCAGACCACCTGGCGCAAAACGACATGCATGCGCTGCAGCTGGCGCGCACTGCAGTGAAGAATTTGAACCGAAATAAGACATCAAATCAGGCTGTAGCCCAAGAAATACGGGCGCGCGCAGCTCCTAAATACGAAGCATCAGAACTCTATGGCGTAATACCTACCGACACGCGCAAGCCCTACGACGTGCGCGAAATCAATGCCCGCATAGTTGACGGCAGCGACTT
>JANOWB010000207.1:0-4568 GCA_031417695.1 Polaromonas sp. | reverse complement strand
GTTGTCGCGGCTGGCGCCCGGTGCGCTGGCCAAGGGCGGCGGCCATGCTGCCAAAAACGGCGCTAAGCACCTGCCTGCGTTGATTGATGACGACACGCCCACGCCGCCGCATGCGTTGTTCAAGCTGCCGCGGCTGGCGCTGGTGCTGCTGGTGGGCGCTGCGCTGTGGCTGCTGCCCATGGCATGGCTGCTGGGCAGCTACGGCTGGCAGGGCACGCTTACGCAGATTGGCTGGTTTTTTACCAAGGCCGCGCTGCTGACTTTTGGCGGTGCCTATGCCGTGTTGCCCTACGTGAATCAAGCGGCAGTTGAGCATTATCAGTGGCTGACCACCGCACAAATGATGGACGGCTTGGCGCTGGGCGAAACCACGCCTGGCCCGCTCATCATCATTGTGGCGTTTGTCGGTTTTGTTGCTGGTTGGGGCAAAGAGGTGCTGGGGCCTGACGCGCTATTTTTAGGCGCGGCGTTGGCGGGCTGCGTGGCCACATGGTTCACTTTTTTGCCGTCGTTCATCTTTATTTTGGCGGGCGGGCCGTACGTAGAGTCGACCCGCGGCAACCTCAAGCTGACCGCGCCGCTAGCGGCAGTCACGGCGGCTGTGGTGGGCGTCATCGCTAACCTTGCGGTATTTTTTATAGCGGCGGTGACTTTTCCAAAAGGCCCGCCCAATGTGTTTGGCTATCAGCCAGACTGGATAGCGTTGAGCATATTGGCAGCGGCATTGTTTGCGCTGTGGCGGCTGAAGTGGGGTGTGATCAGAGTGATTGCGGCGGCCGCTGCAACCGGGCTGGCGCTGCGTTTAGCTGGCTTGGCATGAGTCAATTACCCGTTTAGCCCAATAAACACGGGCGCAAGCAGCTATCAGTTCAATAGCAATTTAAGGGCGTGTTGCGGTCTACAACTCAATCACAGCGGCCAGTGGCGCGTGGTCAGACAAGTGCGACCAGGGTTTTCGCGGCAACACAGACGGCTTGTGCCCAATGGCGTTTCGCACGTAAATACGGTCTAGCCGCAGCAGCGGCCTGCGCGCCGGAAAGGTGCGCGCAGGGTGGCCGTTGGCCGTCACAAACACTTCATGCAGGCCCGCGCCGTCGGCCAGCTGGGTCAGCGCGCGGTGCCGCCAATCATTAAAGTCACCGGCTACTACCAGCGGCGCATGGGGCGGAACTTCTTTTTTAATCAACGCGCAGAGCTTGTCCATTTGCAGCGTGCGGTGGTCTTCCCGCAGGCTGAGGTGAACGCACACCGCGTGCAGGTTCACGCTGTGCCCGGGGATTTGCAGCTCGCAGTGCAGCAGGCCGCGCCGCTCGGGCCCACTGATCGACACGTCGTGGTTTTGATACCGCACAATCGGGAACTTAGACATCACCGCGTTGCCGTGGTCGCCCTTGTCATACACGGCGTTTTGGCCGTAAGCAAATTCAGGCCAAATGCTGTCGGCTAAAAATTCGTAGTGCGGCGTGTCGGGGTAGTTGTCAAACTTGTCGCCATGCTGGGTGTGGCTGCCCGTCACTTCTTGCAAAAACACCACGTCTGCGCCAATTTTGCGCACGGCTTCGCGCAGTTCGGGCAGTATAAATTTGCGATTAAAAAAAGTGAAGCCTTTGTGGATATTGACCGTGAGCACCTTGATAGAGAAGGTTTTGGCTGCAGTCGCCAGCGCCTCTTTTGCCTCGGCACGCACGTCAGCGTCGGCCAATGGGGCTGGTAAAGCAGGCTTGGCTTTTTTGGTTTTGGCTCTGGTGTCGAGCGATTCGGGTGGGGTCATGAAGAGCGATGGAATAACAATCGACCATTGTCACGCCGATGCCGCCAAGTTGCTTGTAAGACGGCAGGCTAATTTATGCAGCGCGCCCTACCGTTTTGTGTAACCAACCCAGCCCAGCTGACGTTCCACCAGGCTGGCCGCCCTGTTTAGGCCGGTACTCACAGCCGACCCATCCTTGCCAGTTGCATTGAGCGCTGACTTCGTCGATCACTTTAAACAAGTACTCGTAGTTCAACTCACCCCTATCCGGCTCATGCCGCTCGGGCACGCCCGCGATTTGAAAGTGCCCCACGTTGCCGGTGGGCAAGTATTTGCGGATCTTCATGGCCACATCGCCTTCGACAATCTGGCAGTGGTACAGGTCCATTTGCACTTTGAGGTTGGGCGCACCAACCAGGCCAATGATTTCATGCGCGTGGTCTTGCCGGTTCAAGAAAAAGCGCGGAATGTCGCGCGTGTTGATCGGCTCCATTAGCACGTCCAGGCCCGCTTTGGCCGCTTCGTTTGCGGCCCAGCGCAAATTGTTGATGTAGGTGGTTTGCACGTCTTCACGCGATAGGCCGTCGGGGATCAAACCCGCCATGAGGTGAATGCGCGGGCAATTGAGTGCTTCGGCATAGCTCAGCGCCAGCGCAAAGCCTGCTTTAAATTCTGCTTCACGCCCCGGCAGGCAGGCCGTGCCCTTGCTGCCGTCTACGTCCCACGCTTTGGCGATGCTGGCGGCGTCCGTGCCGCCCGGGGGCGCGTTGAATAGCACTTGCTGCAAGTTGTTGGCTTTGAGGCGTGCGGCCAGCTCTGTTGCTGGATGCGCGTAGGGGAAAAGGTACTCAACGGCTTTGAAGCCGTCTTGCGCAGCGGCTTCAAAGCGATCCAAGAACGGCAGTTCAACGTACATCATGGAAAGGTTGGCGGCAAATTTAGGCATGTGTTTTGAGTAAGGGTTACCAGACAGCGCCAAAGGTTTGGCGCAGGTCCTCAATCTGTGCTTCCGTCAGTGGCGCGGTGTTGGGTTGCAAGCACGCGAGTTTGGCGGTTTCTTCAAGTTCTTCCAACACCGCCATCGCGTCAAACGGACTGGCCGCCCACACGTTGGGCCCCAAGCGCGGCAGCATGACCGCGCTGATGGGCGTGCCGCGTTCGCCGTACTGGGCGATGGTGTTGGCGACCGCTAGCGCAGCGGCGGGGTCGCCGGGGCGGTGGTAGTTGATAACGGGCACATGGCCAACCTTCATGACGAAGTAGGGCGTCAATGGGCCAAGGAGTTCAGCACCCAGCAGCTCAGGCGCAGTCGTTTGCAAACTCAAGGCCACGCAGTGCGTGCTGTGGGTGTGAATGATGCAGCCCGCAGGGTTGCTAAATGAGGCTGTAGCCGAATAAATACGGGCGTGAAGCGCTATGGTTTTACTAGCTTTTTCACCACTGACTTGCTTTGCGTTGCTGTCTAGCTTGGCCAATGTGGCGGGGTCTAAAAACCCTAAACACGCATCGGTAGGCGTGATGAGAAATCCGTCGCCGAGCTTGACGCTGATGTTGCCTGCCGCGCCTTGCACGTAACCCCGGTCAAACAGGCTTTTGCCGACGCGGCAAATGTCTTCTCTGGCTTGGGATTCTCTTGAAAGCGTCATGCCAGCATCTTAAAAGCTTCTAGAAAGAAGTCAGTGCCGCCGAAGTTGCCAGACTTCAAGCTGATATGAATTGCGACACCTTCGCTTAAAGCATGACACCAGGGAACACCGGGCGCAATTTGTGGACCGATTTGCATTTGCGTGATGCGGAGCGCCTGCACGCAAGCACCTGATGTTTCGCCGCCCGCCACAATCAACTGCCGCACGCCCAGCGCGACCAGCCCTTTGGCAACGGCGGCCAGTGTTCGCTCAACCAATGCGCCTGCTTCTTCAACCCCCAATTGGCGCTGTACCGCTTTGATGGCACTGCTTTCAGCCGTTGAGTAAATCAGTACAGGGCCGCTTTGCAACAGCGGCGCGGCCCACGCCAGCGCTTCTGCGGCGACGTCAATACCGCGCGCAACGCGCAGTGGATCAATCGCCAAGGCAGGCCTTCCGGCGGTGATAAAAGCCAACACCTGCGCGTTGGTGGCCAGCGAGCAACTGCCCGACACCACCGCTTGCAAACCGCAGGCTTGGGGCAACACGCTTGATTGTTCTGATGGCGCGATGCCGAAGTTTTGCGGCAACCCAATCGCCACGCCAGAGCCCGCCGTGACCAGCGGCATGCCCTTGAGTGCAGGCCCCAAGCGCATCAAGTCGTCGTTGCTGATGGCGTCAACAATCGCGATGCCAACGCCTGCTGCTTTCAGCTCGATGATGCGTGCCTTCACAGCCTCTGCGCCACGCGCCACCACGCTGTAGTCCACCAGCCCCACCGCATGCCGCGTTTGCGCTTGCAGCACTCGCACCAGGTTCGCGTCCGTCATGGGCGTGAGTGGGTGGTTTTGCATGCCGCTTTCGTTCAGCAGCATGTCGCCCGCGAACAAGTGGCCTTTAAACACCGTGCGTTTGTTGTCAGGAAATGCGGGCGTGGCAATGGTGAAGTCTGTGCCCAGTGCGTCCATCAGCGCATCCGTTACCGGGCCTATATTGCCTTGCGCGGTGCTGTCAAACGTGGAGCAGTATTTGAAATAGATTTGCTGCGCGCCCTGCGATTGCAACCATGCCAACGCAGCCAACGATTGCGCAATCGCCTCTTGCGGGGGAGTGGTGCGGGACTTGAGCGCCACCACCACCGCGTCAACATCAGCACGCAATGGCGAAGTCGGCACGCCAATGGTTTGCACCAC
>JANOWB010000206.1:0-2671 GCA_031417695.1 Polaromonas sp. | reverse complement strand
ACTCGGTAAAGCTCACTACCTGTGCATCAACATCGAAGCCTCACAGGCCGTGATGGACGAAATTGAACACGCGTTCAAGTTCAACGATGCCGTGCTGCGCCACCTGACTGTGCTCAAAAAGAAAGCCGAAACCGGCCCATCGTTGATGATGCGCAACGTCGAGCGTGAAGAAGCCCGCAAAACACAACAAGCTGAATACGCTGGTAACGACCGTTAATCAATAAAGATTCATTGAACCCAGTAAACGCTGTTCGCTTGACGGCGAGTATTGCTGAGGCAAGTCCTCTGCGTTACACGCCAGCCGGTATCCCCGCCCTCAACCTTGTTCTTGAACATGAGTCTGAGATGCTAGAAGCAGGAGTTACCAGGCAAGTTAAATTGACAGTCAGAGCAGTCGCTTTTGGCGCACTGGCTGAAACTTCAGCCAAAGCCGAATTAGGCAAGCTCCAGTTGTTTACCGGGTTTTTGATCAACGCACGTACCAGCAAAAGCCTAGTTTTTCATATTCAATCTGTCGATCAGATAAAACCCATTTAAGGAGTCCATCATGCCCGGACCAAAACGTTTCAACAAAGACAAGCGCCCCAAGCGCAACACACAATCATTGCTGTTCAAGCGCAAGCGCTTTTGCCGCTTCACCGCCGCTGGCGTCGAAGAAATCGACTACAAAGACATCGACACCCTGCGTGACTTTGTTAGCGAAAACGGCAAGATCATCCCTGCCCGTTTGACCGGCACGCGCGCGATTTTCCAGCGCCAGATAAACACCGCCGTCAAACGCGCTCGCTTTTTGGCCATGCTGCCATACAGCGACCAGCACAAAAGCCTGTAAGGAGCACGACCATGCAAATCATTTTGTTAGACAAAGTTGTTAACCTCGGCTTGCTCGGTGAAGTTGTCAAAGTTAAAGACGGTTACGCACGCAACTTTTTGATTCCATCAGGCCGCGCCCGCCGCGCCACTGAAGCGAACAAAGCTAAATTCGAAGCCAAGCGCGTCGAGCTCGAAAAAGCAGCCGCAGCCAAGCTGGCCGAATCACAAGCCCAAGGCGCCAAGCTGGGCGGCACCACCATCAAGCTAACGCAAAAAGCCGGCGTTGATGGCCGTTTGTTTGGCTCTGTCACCAACCACGACATTTCTGCCGAGTTGACCAAGCAAGGCTTTGCAGTTGCCAAGTCGCAAATTCGCATGCCTGTTGGCCCGCTGAAAACTACGGGCGACCACGCGGTCAGCGTTGCTCTGCACACCGACGTGCTGGTAGACATCACCGTGACGGTGTACGGCGAAACAGCGTAAGCTTTTCTGTCTGCGAAAAAGCCGCTCAACCGAGCGGCTTTTTTTATGGCATTTTTGTAGCCGCGCGGGCTGTTGGGTTGCCCACAACTTCCCGGCACATTTACACCCCATTTCCATAGCTTATCCACAGCTTTATACACGCCGCTCTGGTGCCGCTGGCGTACTATTTACCTTGCAAAAAAATCCTAGTTCAGGAAGCCCAAATCCCATGTCCGCCGTACTTTCAGTCTTCGATCAACCCGCCAACTCTGGCTATGGCTCCGACCGCCAGATTGCCCAGCTGCGCATCCCGCCGCACTCAATTGAAGGCGAGTCCAGCGTGCTGGGCGGCCTGCTGCTAGACAACGCCGCCTGGGACCGCGTTGGCGACCTGCTCACCGACCAGGACTTTTACCGCAGCGAACACAAGCTGATTTATGCCGCCGTGGGCGCGCTGATCAACGCCACCAAACCCGCCGACGTCATCACTGTGTACGAGCACCTGCAAAACCAGGGCAAGGCCGACGAAGTAGGCGGCTTGAGTTACCTCAATTCATTGGCGCAATACGTGCCCAGCGCTGCCAACATTCGGCGCTACGCAGAGAT
This sequence comes from Polaromonas sp., assembly GCA_031417695.1. GTDB lineage: Bacteria > Pseudomonadota > Gammaproteobacteria > Burkholderiales > Burkholderiaceae_C > Polaromonas. The sequence goes on along the minus strand of JANOWB010000206.1, from coordinate 790 downwards.
CGTGCGCGAGCGTTCCATCCTCCGCAAACTGGTTGCCGCCAGCGACGAAATATCCACCAACGCCTTCAGCCCGCAGGGCAAAGACATCGCCACCATCCTGGACGAAGCCGAGCAAAAAATCTTCAAAATCGGCGAGCAAGGCTCCCGCATGAAAGAAGGTTTTCAGAGCATGGACACGCTCGTCGTCAGCCTGCTCGACCGCGTGACCGAGATGAGCGAGAACCCGAACGACGTGACGGGCGTGCCCACAGGCTTTTACGATTTAGACCGCATGACATCGGGTTTTCAGGCCGGTGATTTGGTTATTTTGGCTGCGAGACCGTCAATGGGCAAAGCCCAGCCGCTAGACGCGTGCGTGCGCACCCGGACAGGCTGGACGACGATGGGCAAATTGGCAGTAGGCGATGCCATCGCCTCGGTTGACGGGCAGCCGTCTATCGTCACAGCCGTTTTCCCGCAGGGTGAAAAAGAGGTGTTTCGCATCAGCTTTTCAGATGGCCGCAGCACCGAATGTTGTGCTGAGCATTTGTGGCAAGTCCAGTACCGCGACTGGGCCGCACCTAAGGTGGTCAACACCACCAAGCTGGCCGATATGCTGCAACGCAAGCGCTACATCAACCGCCTGTGGGTCGAGCCCGCGTCGGGTGATTTTGGCCATACAGACGAGCTGCCGATTGAGCCCTGGGTACTCGGCAGCTTGTTAGGTGATGGCTGCCTGACGGGCACAGGCACCGTTCGCTTCTCAACCGCCGCGCCGCAAATGCTGGAGCTGATGACCGAAGGCATAGGA
>JANOWB010000205.1:0-3344 GCA_031417695.1 Polaromonas sp. | reverse complement strand
CGTGGCCAAAGCCGTGGTCGACAGCCAGAACTTTGAGAACAAGATGCTCAAGGCTTACATACGCGACTGGCCTGCGGAAGAGCAGGGCAAAGACGACTGAGTTAACCGCATTCAAAGCCGCCGTAACTTTGGGTTGCAGGTCGGGGATAATCCGTCTATGAGCGGCAACACCTTCGGCAATTTATTCGCAGTCACCAACTTTGGTGAATCTCACGGCCCGGCCATTGGCTGCGTGATTGACGGCTGCCCGCCGGGCATGGACTTGTGTGAGGCGGACATTCAAGCCGACCTTGACCGCCGCCGGCCCGGTACCAGCCGCCACGTTACGCAGCGCGCCGAACCTGATGTGGTGGAAATTTTGTCCGGCGTGTTCCAAGGTAAAACCACGGGTACGCCAATTTGCCTGTTGATTAAAAACACCGATCAGCGCAGCAAAGACTACGGCAACATTCTGGAGACCTTCAGGCCTGGCCATGCTGACTACGCTTACCTGCACAAATACGGCTTGCGTGACCCGCGCGGCGGTGGCCGGTCTTCTGCCCGCCTGACCGCGCCCACCGTGGCAGCTGGTGCAGTTGCCAAAAAATGGTTACTTGCCAAGTACGGCACCACTTTCAAGGGCTGCATGACGCAAATTGGCGATGAAGTCATTGCCTTTGAATCATGGGAGCATGTGGCCAACAACCCGTTTTTCGCGCCCATTGCTGATGTATCAAAGCTTGAAGCGTACATGGACGCACTGCGCAAAGACGGCGACTCCTGCGGCGCGCGGATTCGCGTGGTGGCCAGCGGCGTGCCGGTGGGGTTAGGCGAGCCGATTTATGACAAGCTGGACGCCGACATTGCTTACGCGATGATGGGCATTAATGCCGTAAAAGGCGTTGAAATTGGCGCAGGTTTTGCCAGTGTTACGCAGCGCGGCACAACCCATGGCGATGGTTTGGCACCAGACGGATTCATGTCAAACAACGCAGGCGGCACGCTGGGCGGCATCAGCACCGGGCAAGACCTTGAAGTGTCGATTGCGATTAAACCGACCAGCTCGATTATTTCGCCAAGGCAGTCCATCGACACATCAGGCAACCCGGCTGAAGTGGTGACCAAAGGCCGCCATGACCCCTGCGTGGGCATACGCGCTGCACCTATCGCCGAGGCGCTGCTTGCCCTGGTAGTGATGGAGCACGCGCTGCGCCAACGCGCGCAAAACGCTGATGTGGTGGTCAGCACGCCAGACATCATGCGCCAGCGCTGAGCCTCATAATTCATATGAAGTTCACCAGTAGCCCAATAAATACGGGCGCAAGCAGCTATAAAAACAACTTTTTATCGATAACGAGTTTCTACTTTTTAGAACCCGCACCATGAAAACCATCCTCGTTTTGAACGGCCCCAACCTGAATTTGCTGGGCACACGCGAGCCCGCTGTGTACGGCTCGCAAACGCTAGCTGACGTGGAAGCGCTGTGCGCAGTTGAAGCCGCCAAGCATGGCTTCAAACTCGACTTTCGCCAAAGCAACCATGAAGGCGTATTGGTTGACGCGATTCATGAAGCCGGCCGCGCGCAAGCTGCGGGCACGCTGGCAGGCGTCGTGTTCAACGCCGGGGCGTACACCCACACCAGCGTGGCGCTGCATGACGCCATAAAAGGTGCAGGCGTGACAGTCATTGAACTGCACATCAGCAACGTGCATGCGCGTGAGGCATTTCGCCACCACTCCTATTTGTCACCCGCGGCCAAAGGCGTGATGGCGGGCTTTGGCGTGAAGGGCTATGCGCTGGCGATAGCCGCACTCGCTGGCATGGCCTGAAGATTAGCGACGAATGGCTACCGAGCCCAAGTACCCGGTTGACGAACGCGAAGTTGAATGCACTGCGATTCGCGCGCAGGGCGCTGGCGGGCAAAACGTCAACAAGGTGTCCAGTGCCATTCACTTGCGCTTTGACATCGTTGCGTCGTCGCTGCCCGATGACGTCAAAGAGCGCCTGTTTGCGCTGAACGACAGCCGCATTACCGAAGCGGGCGTTCTGGTGCTCAAAGCCCAGCAACACCGTACGCAGGAGATGAACCGCAGCGACGCGCTGGCGCGGTTGCAAGAAGTGATTGACAGCGTGGCCACACCGCCTAGGAGCCGCCGGGCTACCAAGCCTACTTTTGCGTCAAAGCAGCGCAGATTGGAAGGAAAGACTCTGCGCGGGGTCATCAAGGCGGGGCGTAGCAGGAATGGGAAAACAGATGAGTGAAGCCTTAGTTACTATTAGCTAATCACTTCCTGATTTGGAACCGCTTTTTTAACGTTTGCGCAGTTCTTAAGTGTGTTTTCCAAGCGTGTTTTTTTACATTCGGGGCAGAGCTAATCAAGAAATTGGCGATCAATAACTTAACTATCGTGAGGCATCAATCAGGTATGCGCAAAGATGCTGAATTGCTCGAGCATTTCGATCTAACAGAAGCGGACTTGCTTGGTTTTAAAGAAAGTAACCCGGGGATGTGTGGCGTTGACCCATCTAGGATAAGTAGTCTTTTGTTTTGTCAACTTTCTAGCTTTCAAAAAAAGAGAAGTTTCAATACTTTTTCAATTACGGACATTGTTCAAGGCCTTGAAGGTACTCGAACGGGAAACTGCACAAAAAATTGCGAGCGGTTCAAGCACCCGCCATTAAACAGATTCTGGAAGGCACATATTTCTGATGCCAGTTTTTTGGCCAAAAATATTGTTAATCATTGGGGTTTGCAATATGAAAATAGCCCCAGGTTCTTGGCACTCTGGGAAAAGGTAGTGATGGAAGAAAGCGTCTGTCCGTCTCCTTATGGCTGGCATGGCCGATTGGCTCATTACCTTGTCGTAATGGGATACGAGGAGCGTGCCGCCCGCAAGCAGTTAACTGGCGAGTGGCTAATTTTCGGCAAGTGGCAAGGCGAAAATTACTACCTTGCCACATCCAGGCACTCAAGCACGAAACGGGATGATGAAGAAATTTTCGCTACGCTTAACGAGTATTGTGCTGATGAGTTTCCATTTCTGTTCTCAAAGCTAGTTCCCTAGATAGGATCCTGCGGTTGCTTGGATTGTCCAAGCATCGCAATCCAATCCATTCAAAATCGCCATGCGCCTCCGCCACATTGAAGTTTTTAACGCCGTCATGCTGACCGGCAGCGTGAGCGGCGCAGCGCGGCTCATCAATGTCACGCAGCCTGCGGTCAGCCGCATCTTGCAGCATGCTGAATTGCAATTAGGGTTCGCGCTTTTTCAGCGCGCCAAAGGGCGGCTGCTGCCTACCTCTGAAGCGCTCACGCTGTACCCGCACATCGAGCAGTTGTTTACCCAGCTTGATGACGTGCAGCG